>JAAYAV010000106.1 GCA_012719195.1 Anaerolineae bacterium
ATCACCGACTACGGCACCATCATGGGCCTGTGCGCCGAGGACTACATCCCCGTCTTCGCCGACACCGAGCCGGGCAGCCCGAACATGAGCGCCAGCACCATCGAGCCCCTCATCACCGATCGGACCCGCGCCATTCTCTGCGTGCACAAGACCGGCCTCTTCTGCGACATGGACCCCATCAACGAACTGGGGCGCAAGCACAGTCTGTTCGTCTATGAGGACACCTGTCAGGCAGTGATGGGCCGATACAAGGGCAGGCTGGCGGGCACGCTGGCGCAAGCGGGCGGCTTCTCCTTCGACCCGGAGAAGACGCTGGGGTCGGACACGGGCGGCTGCGTCGTCACGGACGACGATGAACTCGCGGAGCGTATGCGGTTCATTGGACACAGCCGGGGTGCGCGCATGAAGCCGCACTTCGGCCGGCTGCACACCGAGCGCGGCTACGCTTACCGTATGCCTGCCTGTACCGCCGCCATCACCTTGGGTCAGATGGAGATCATTGACGAGCAGGTGGCGCACATCGACAAGCTGGTGCGCTACCTCACCCAGCTGCTAGGTGATATCCCGGGCATTATTCCGTTGGCCATTCCCGACTACGTCACCACCTACTCCGCCTGGATGACCGGCTTCAGCATCGACCCGGCCGCCTTTCGCGTCGATGCTGAGGAGTTCGCGGCCCAGGTGGCCGAGGGCGGCATCCCCGGGACGGGGCTGGGCAAGTACTACCTGATGCCGGCGGCCTGCACCTTCCTGCATGAGCAGTCGGCCAACAAGGAGTACCCCTTCTCGATGCCGCCCGCCTCGCGTGAGTACCACTACAGTGGGGACAACTGCCCGACGGCACAAGAGTTCCTCGCCACCTTCATCCGCTGGTCGAGCATCTGCGCCAAGTACCAGCCGGAGCACTGCGAGCTCGCGGCCGATATTGTGCGCGAGGTGGCGGACCGGAATCGCGCGTAGGCCCCACGTCGTGGGCGCGGATGGGCCAACCGTCCGCGCCTTTCGTCTGCCATTCTGCCCCCGGAAGCGGAGGTCACATGCCGGTATCCATTTCGCCGTGTCTCTGGAAGCACGGCAAACGTTGGGCCTACAGCGTCACATTCGACGAGGCGCTGGCAGAGCTGCATGAGTACACCATCCCGGTGCACCAGGAGCTGGGAGTGCCCGGGCATGTCGAGGTCGTCGTCGGACACATGGGTACGGAACGTCGGGTCGGCTCCTCCAGCTACAACGGTTACCATCGCGCGGCTGCTCTCCTCTCGCCGCCCAACCACGCGCCTCGCTGAGCTTGTCAGGCGCTCCGGCCCCGGGCAAGATGCCGGCCAGCAGTTACAGGGAGGCGGCAGCATGCGCAGTATCTGGGATCCGGTGGACAGCATGGGCGGTGAGGAGGTCCGGCGCACCCTCACCGACCGGCAGCGGCTGATGCGTCACGAGATCGAGGACTACCTGCGGCGCCAGTCGGAGCAACTGCCGGCGCGGCAGCAGTCGCTCTGGCAGCGCGACTACACCTCGGTGGCCGCTTTCGAGGCCTCGGTGCAATCCAACCGCGAGCGCTGGATGAAAGCGATCGGCCGATTCGACCGTCCGTCGCCGGTGCCCCAGCCCGACTTCTCCCCTTTCTACGAAGATGACCGGGTGGACGCGCGCTGGCTGACGGTGCCGTTCGTGGGAGAGTACCGGGCCCGGGCGGTGCTGGGCCTGCCGAAGCACCGGCAGCCGCCCTACCCATTGGTGGTAGCTCAGCACGGGATCGGCTCCTCACCCGAGCGCGTCTTCGGTTTCGACGACCTGAGCAACGTCTACCATGCCTACGGAAGGCGGCTGGTGGAGGCGGGGTACGCCGTGGTTGCCCCCATGAACGTCACCGAGATCAGGCCGCGCTCGCGCCTAAACCGGCTCTGCCTCATGCTGGCCGGCACGCTCTGGGGCCTGGAAGTGGCGCGGACCTCGCTCCTGCTCGACTACCTGGAGACGAGGAGCGACATAGACATGAGCCGCACCGCCATGTGGGGCATCAGCCTGGGGGGCGCGTACACCATGTTCACCCTGCCTCTGGAGCCGCGCTTGGGCGCTGGCATAGTCACCGCCTGGTTCAACGACCGGGTGCGCAAGATGGCTATCGATGACCCCCGCTATAGCTGCTTCCTCTCCACCGAGGAGGAGTACGTCTTCATCCCCGGCTGGTTGCGGGAGTTCGGCGACAGCGATCTAGTCTCGCTCATTTGTCCGCGTCCGGTGCAGGTGCAGACGGGTAAGGGCGACGGGATCGCCTGGTGGCCCTTCGTGGTGGAGGAGTTCGATCGCTCGGCGGAGCACTACCGGCGGCTGGGCCTGAGCGAGCGCGCCAACCTCGACCTGCACGAAGGCGGACACGAGATCGATGTTGAAGGCGGGCTGGCGTTCCTGGAGCGTTGGCTGGGCCAGTGATGGGGGCCGCGGGGCGGCCCGAGGCGTAGCCGCGCAGTTCAATGGCGGCGGTGTTGCGCAAAGGGTATGGCCTGGTTTATATGGGGTCATTATCACCCCTTTGGCGGTGATAGCCAGAAGGAGGCAGCGCAATGAGAGCTGCGAAGTGCCCGGAGTGCGGTGCCAGTGTCAGAGTGAGCAGTGCGGCTGATGTCGGTGACGAGATCACCTGTCCGTCTTGCGGAGAGGAGTTGGAGGTGGTCGACGCCGAGCCGCTCACTCTGGGCTACCTCGGCGACTATGACGAGAGCGAAGATGACGACTTCGACGACGACGATGATGATGAGGAAGAGGACGAGGACTGGGACGACCTCGAGGACGAAGAGGACGACTCGTTCTAGGCCGACCTTCTGGTAGTAGCGCCCTTGGCGGCGAGGTGTCACACCTCGCCGCTTTCTGTGCCCAGGGGCCGCCGATTGGTGGCCGATTCCCGGCCAATCGTGTTGACTGGCCGTAGACCCTGGTCTATAGTGAATTGTCAGTGCGGACACGCCCCTCCCGCCGTGGATGGGGTAAAGCATCCCGTTCTTGCCGTCGCGGCGGACGACGCGCGGGGTGGTTCGCACTGATGCGTTTTCTGTGGCGTGTATCCGGATCCGCCAGCACATGCACGAGGAGGGGGAAGCAGATGAGCAGAGCGGGAAGGTTACTGGTAGTGCTCGTCCTGATTCTGGCCACCATCGGGTTGGCGCAGTGCGGGTCGAGCCCGGAGCCCACCCAGGCGCCGGAACCGACGGTAGCGGCCGCTGAGCCGACCGCTGCGGCTGCCGAGCCGACGACAGCCCCGGCAGAGCCGACGGGCTTCGGCACCATCCGAGTTGGAACGGAAGCGGCGTTCCCGCCCTTCGAGTTCAAGGACGAGGCCGGGAACATCGTCGGGTTCGACATGGACCTGCTCGACGCGATAGCGGCGGAAGTCGGCTTTGAGGTCGAGTACGTCGATACTCCCTTCGACGGCATCTTCGTGGCCCTCCAGACTGGTGACTTCGACGCCGTGATCTCCGCTGCCACTATCAAGCCCGAGCGGGCGGAGATCGTCGATTTCTCCGATCCATACTTCGACGCCGGTTTGGCGGTTGTGGTGCGGACAGACTCGGAGTACCAGTCGGTGGACGACCTAGCCGGGAAGCCCATCGGTGTTCAGTTGGGCACCACCGGCGACATCGAGGCGAGCACCCGCTACGGCGATGAGAACGTTCGCCGCTATGACGACGTGCTGTTGGCCTTCCAGGCCCTCCTCACCGGCGACATCGAGGGCATCGTCAACGACCTGCCCGTCACCAAGGGCTACATGGCCAACAACCCCGACTCCGCGCTGCGGTTGATCGAGGGCATGCTCACCACTGAGCAGTACGGCATCGCCGTCAACAAGGGCCAGCCGGAACTGCTGGCGGCCATTAACGAGGGTCTGGCGGCCGTCCGTGCCAGCGGCGTCTACGACGAGATCTACGCCGAGTGGATCACGGCGGCGGCCGAAGAGGAGCCGGCGGCCACCAGCGAGACGGATGCCTGTAGCGGCGCCAGCAACCTGAAGGACGTCGTGGCGGTAGATGAGTACACCGTCCGCTTCGACCTGTGCCGGCCGGATCCGGCCATCCCCTACAAGATGGCCTTCGGCGCCATGGCCATGCACAGCCCGGCGAACCTGGAGCAGTACGGTGGTGGCGGCGAACTGGGCACCAACCCAATCGGCACCGGCCCGTACATCCTCAAGGAGTGGGTCCGCGACGACCACCTCACCCTGGAAGCCAACCCCAACTACTGGGGCGAGGCGGCCCTGACCCCGAACCTGGTGATGCGTCCCATCGTGGAAGGCGCCGCTCGCTTCCTGGAGCTCCAGGCGGGCGCTGTTGACGTCATCAACAACCTGGGGGCCGACGACTTCCCCGTGGCCGAGGCGGATCCGAACGTGCAGATCCTGTCGCGCCCGCCTCTCAACATCGGCTACCTGTGGATGAACCGTGACGTGGAGAAGTTCTCTGACGTCAACGTCCGGCAGGCCATCGGCATGTGTATCGACCGCGAGGCCATCGTCCAGGCCTTCTACCCGCCCTCGTCGCTCGTGGCGGAGCAGTTCATGCCGCCGGGAGTGTTGGGCTACACCGAGGGCCTAACCTGGTACGAGCGCGACGTAGAAGCCGCCAAGGCCCTTTTGGCCGAAGCCGGCTACGGCGATGGGCTGGACGTCACTATCAGCCTGCGAGAGGTCTTCCGCGGCTATCTGCCCGAGCCGAGCAAGGTGGCGGAAGCCATCCAGGCGCAGTTGGCCGAGTGTGGCGTCAACGTCACCATCGACGTGATCGAATCGGGCGCCTTCCTCGATGCGGCGGCTGCCGGCGACCTGGAAATGGGTCTGCTCGGCTGGCTGGCCGACTATCCGGATCCCACCAACTGGCTCGACTTCCACTTCATGGGCACCGGCGCGGGCGAGCAATTCGGCGCACCGTTCCAGGACGTCTATGACATCCTCGCCGAGGCGGCCACCTATCCCGACCCGGCGATGCGGCAGCCGCTCTACGACCAGGCCAACGCACTGCTGAAGGAATACGCCATCATGGTACCGATCGCCCACGGCGGTTCGGCCATGGCGGCCTCCGCACTGGTCGAGGGTATGCTGGCCAGCCCTCTCAATTCCGAGATCTTCTCGCTGGTGAGCAAGGGCGACGCCGATACCATCATCTACGCCAAGAACGGCGACGCGATCTCCATTGACTGTACCGACGAGACCGACGGAGAGTCCTTCGAGGTCTGCACCCAGATCTTCGAGGGCCTGCTGGGCTTCGCCCCCGGCACGACCGATGTGCAGGCAGCGCTGGCGACCGCATGGGAGCCCAACGAGGACGCCACTCAGTGGACCTTCACGCTGCGCGAGGGCGTGACTTTTGGCGATGGCACTCCGTTCAACTCCGATGCAGTTGTACTCAATATGGTTCGCCAGTGGGACCCCGAGCATCCTCTGCACGTGGGTCGGACGGGCGAGTTCTACTACTTCACCGCCTTCTTTGGCGGCTTCAGGGGCCAGTAAGTCATAGGGTCCAGCAGGGGTGTGGGCCCAGGCTCACACCCCTCTTTGTTGCACAAGGCTAGGGGGGTGATGAAGGCATCGGTTGAGCCGCTGGGTGACAACAGCAGGCATCGCGGCGCGGAGCCGCATTCATGAGCCGCTATATGGTCCAGCGCCTTATCATGCTGGTGCCGGTGCTGCTGGGCATAACCGTGGTCACCTTCGCCATGCTCCGACTCATCCCCGGAGACCCGTGCCGCGTGATGCTCGGCGAGCGCGCCACCGCGCAGATGTGCGCCGACTTCAACGAGCGCATGGGCTTCAACGACCCGCTCTATACTCAGTTCGCTCGCTACATGGGGAACCTGTTACGAGGGGACCTGGGTGAGTCGGTGAAGACGGGCCAGCCCGTCATCTCCGAGTTGGCTGACCGTCTGCCCATGACCTTCGAGCTCACAGTGGCTGCCATGTTCCTGGCCGTGACGGTGGGAATGAGTGCCGGCGTGCTGGCAGCACTGCGCCGGGGCAGCCTCGTCGACCTTGCCACCATGGCGGTGGCAAACCTGGGCGTGTCTATGCCCATATTCTGGCTTGGTCTCGTACTCATGTTTGTCTTTGCCTTCCGGTTGCAGTGGCTGCCGCCCTCGGGGAGAACCACGGTCGGCGTCAACATAGTGCCGCTTGCGACTGCCTGGGGCGTTTCGGAGGCCGCTCCCTCGTGGCTGCGGAGCCTGGTGGATTTCATCTCGGGCTTCCAGCTCTTCTCCACCTTAGTGACCGGCAACCTGGCCGGCCTTTGGGACACCATCAAGCACCTCATTCTCCCTGCCTTCGCCCTCTGCACCATCCCCATGGCCATCATTGCCCGCATGACGCGTTCCAGCCTGCTGGAGGTGCTGGGCCAGGACTACATCCGCACCGCGCGCGCCAAGGGCATGGGGGATCGGCTCGTGCTGGGGCGCCACGCCATGAAGAACGCTCTCCTGCCGGTGGTCACGACAATCGGCCTGCAGTTCGGCTATCTACTGGGAGGGGCTTTCCTTACGGAGACCGTCTTCTCGCTGCCGGGAGTGGGCCGATTGGTGGTGGACCGTATCCTGGCGCGAGACTACCCGGTGGTGCAGGGCGCCGTGTTGATCATCGCCTCCGTGTTCGTCTTCGCCAACCTGCTGGTTGACCTGACCTACGCCTGGATCGACCCAAGGATTCACTACGAATGACCACTAGTGGCGCCAACGTACCGGCGGCCAAGTTCGATAGTCAGGCGCTCGATGATCGGCCCATCCGCACACCCATGCGCGACGCGTTCCGGCATCTGCGGCGGAATCCGGTGGCCATCGCCGGGGCTATCATTCTCCTCTTCCTGCTACTGATCGCATTGCTGGCGCCGGTGCTAGCGCCTTACGACCCCACCATCCAGGCCCTCACCGACCGCAACCAGCCGCCTTCGGCGGAGCATCTACTCGGCCTGGACGCCCTGGGGCGCGACCTTCTCAGCCGCGTGATGTACGGCGCCCGCATCTCGCTGTTCATCGGGTTCTTCACCGTGGGCGGGGCGCTGATCATCGGCACCGTCGTGGGCGCTGTGGCCGGCTTCGTGGGCGGCCGAACCGATAACGTGCTCATGCGCATCATGGACATTATGCTGGCCTTCCCGAGTCTGCTGCTGGCCATTGGGGTGGTGGCCATACTCGGCCGCGGCCTGATGAACGCGCTGTACGCAATCGCTTTCGTGTCCATACCGGTGTATGCCCGCATCGCTCGCGCCAGCATCCTTTCCGTGCGGGAACTGGACTACGTGGAGGCATCCCGGGCCATCGGCGCGACGCCGTTTCGGATCCTGTTTCGAGTGGTCTTGCCCAACTCACTCACGCCGCTGATCGTGCAAGCCACGCTCGGTATCGGTACGGCCATTCTCGAGGCCGCTGCGCTGAGCTTCATCGGTTTGGGGGCGCAGGCGCCCCAGCCGGAGTGGGGCCTGATGCTCGCGCAGCACCGCAACCTCGTCTTCACCTCGCCGCACACTGTCTTCTACCCCGGTCTGGCCATAATGCTCACCGTGCTTGGCTTCAACCTTCTCGGTGATGGTCTACGGGACGCGCTGGACCCGCGACTGCGGGTCTAGCTGACTCCAGAGCAAATCCCAGCTAGGACTGGACGATGACCCATGAATCGCTGAGTAACGTAGAGGCCTGTGCCGCGCCGCGCACGCTGACGGACAGGCTGTTCTACTGGACGGATCGCGCCCCCTGGTGGGTGCTAGTACTGGTGGGCCTGGGAATCCTGGTCTTCCTATTCATCATATCCCCCGCCAGAATGATGGTGGACCGACAAGTACCCACCGTCGGGGCGTCGGCCGCGGGCTCCTTCGTCTACACGCTGGAGGTGAAGAACGCCGGGCCGGCCGAGGCGGTGGGAATCTCCCTAACCGAGGAGTTGGCGGAAGGGCTGAAGCTGGTCTCCGCCGATCCGGCGCCGACCTCGGCCGAGGGGGCGCTCCTGCAGTGGGACCTGTCCGCCATCAAGGCCGGGCGCTCCACGACGGTCGAGATCACGGTGCAGGCCACTGGTGGAGGCGTTCCGGGTGACCTGGTACGCGCGAGCACGTCTGATCTGAGCTGGACGACGGTCAGCATCGACATCTTGCGCTTCTTGGCGCTCGGGATGCGGGTCACCATCTTGGTGACGCTCTACTCCTTCATCTTGGCCGTGTTCATGGGGCTCGTAGCGGGGCTGGGTCGGGTGGCCAAGCAACCGGAGGGATTGAGCAGCGTTCTGCGTTGGGAGTTCATCTGGAAGGGAGCTCTGCGGGTGGCGGCGGGGATCGCCATCTACTACGTCCTGGCCCAGTTCGTCGATCGAGCGCCGGCGCTGACCACCAGGCTGGTGATCGTCCTGGCGGTACTGCTCTATCTCGCCCCGCGCGTCCTGCATCCCTACACCATGGCGACTATGTACGTTGAGGTTTTTCGGGGCATTCCCATGCTGGTGCAGGTGCTCTACCTGGGCTTCGTGATCCGCCCCTTCGTGAAGACCTTCCTGAGCGAGGCGCTGGGCACCCAGGTTGAGTTCAGTGAATTCAACGCGGCCGTGCTCGGCCTCGGCCTTGGCTACGGCGCTTACATTGCCGAGGTGTTCCGGGCCGGGATCCAGTCCATTCACCGGGGTCAGATGGAGGCGGCGCGCTCCTTGGGCATGAACTACTCGCAGGCCATGCGGCACGTCATTTTGCCGCAGGCGATTCGCCGCGTACTTCCGCCCCTGGCTAATGACGGCGTCGCCCTGCTCAAGGACTCTTCGTTTGTGTCGGTCCTCTCGGTGGCCGACCTGACGCGCCAAGGCCGGCTGTACATGAGCCGCACGTACCGGGCGTTCGAGAGCTGGAACATGGTAGCCGTGTCCTACCTGGTGATGACTTTCCTGTTCTCCGGGCTGGCCCGAGCGCTCGAGAGGAGGATGAGCCAAGGTGAACGCTAAGAACGGTAGCGGCCCGATGATCGAGGTGGAGAACGCCGAGAAGCACTTCTCCGGCGGCGTCCACGCCCTTCGCTGCGTGAGCGCCAAGGTGGACGCGGGCGAGGTGGTGGTGATCATCGGCCCCAGCGGAAGCGGCAAGAGCACGCTCCTGCGCTGCATCAATCACTTGGAGGCACTCGATTCCGGCAGCATCACGGTGGATGGCATGCGACTGACCGATAAGGCTGCCGACATCAACAAGATCCGCGCCGAAGTGGGAATGGTCTTCCAGTCGTTCAATCTGTTTCCCCACCTCACGGCGCTGGAGAACATCACCTTGGCGCAGCGCGTCGTGCGAAGGCGCAGCGCTCGGGAGGCGAAGGACGTCGCCCGCGACCTGCTCAACAAGGTAGGCATCCCGGAGAAGGCGGACGTGTACCCCGACAAGCTCTCCGGCGGCCAGCAACAGCGCGTAGCCATTGCTCGAGCCCTGGCCATGCAGCCCAAGATCATGCTCTTCGACGAGCCGACCTCGGCCCTGGACCCAGAGATGATCAAGGAAGTGCTGGACGTGATGCTGAGCCTGGCGCATGAAGGCATGACCATGGTGGTAGTCACCCACGAAATGGGTTTCGCGAGGGCGGCTGCGCGGCGTATCATCTTCATGGACGAGGGCCAGATCATTGAGGAGAACACTCCCATCGGGCTCTATGAGAGCCCGAAGCACGAGCGCACTAAGCTCTTCCTCGGGCGCATCCTCCAGCAGTGAGCTACCGAGAGGCGGAAGGCGGCAGAGCGTAACACGACAGTGGACATCGCGGTCCGCTTGGCGGGCCACAGGGATGAGGTGAAGCATGCTTAGGGTAGGCATCATCGGCTACGGCGGGCGCGTCTCAGGGATGGCCAAGCGGCTCGGCCAGTACTCTATCCCCTATCGCGTGGTGGCCATCGCAGACCCCCGGTGGGAGGAGATTCGCTCCAAAGAGGACCCGTTCCTGGACGGCACGCGCTTCTTCGACAGCGCCGACGAGATGCTGGCGCAGTCGGAGCTCGACGGGGTGATGATCGGGACGCGCTGCCGCCTACATACCGAGATGGCCACTAAGGTGGCGCCCCACAAGCTGCCGCTGTTCCTGGAGAAGCCGGTCGCCATCACCTTCGACCAGCTCAAGCAGCTCGCGGACGCCTTCCGGGACTATCCCGCGCCCACGGTGATCTCCTTCCCACTGCGCGTCAGCCCGCTGTGCCAGATGGTCAAGGACATCATCGACTCCGGAGTGATCGGCACGCCCGAGCACCTCATCGGCTTCAACGACGTACCCTACGGCGAGCACTACTTCGCCCGCTGGTACCGTGACTACGCCGAGATGGGCGGGTTGTGGCTGCAAAAGGCCACCCATGACCTAGACTACATCCACTTCCTTATGGGGCAGAGGCCCAAGACGCTCTGCGCTATGAAGGCGCAGCGAGTGTACGGCGGCCGCGAGGACAAGCCCTTCGACCTCAAGTGCGTGGACTGTGACGAGTGGGAGACTTGCCCCGAGAGCCCCTACAACCTGTTCTACCAGCGCTATCAGGGCTCCGAGGTGGACACCGATTCGCCGCGGATGTGCCTCTTTTCCAAGGACATCAAGAACGAGGACATCAGCAACTGCATCATTGAGTATGAGAACGGCGCCCAGTGTAGCTACACCCAGAATGTCTTCGCTCGCCACGGCTCGGCCCGGCGCGGCGCCCGCATCTACGGCTACAAGGGCACGATCCACTTCGACTGGTACGAGAACGCCATCCACTTGTACAAGCACCAGTCTCCCGTGGAGGAGACGATCAAGCCCACCGGCGACATGTCCCACTTCGGCGGCGACCGCGAGTTGAGCCTGGACTTCCTGCGCGCCATGCGTGACGGAACCCAGTCTCGCACCCCCATCGAGACGGGCATCATGAGCGCGCTCACCTGCCTGTGGGCGCGGGAATCGTCGGAGACGCACCGCTACTGCGACGTGGTGATGCCACAGTAGGGAAGTCGCCACCGAGGCACCGAGACACAGAGAGAGCCCTAACCGAGAGGTGGGGCTCTCGCCGTTTGGAGGGGAGTCCATGCCTAGACCGATGCGGCGAGCGTACCAGCTGGTGGCTGATGAGGGCGTCTTGGCGGGGTGGCTGCGCGAGGCGGTGGTGGGGCGGTTGGCGACGGTCGATGCCGACGGC
>JAAYAV010000521.1 GCA_012719195.1 Anaerolineae bacterium
ACGAGTACAAGGGGAGACTGATCGTCGTCGAGGGGATCGACGGGTCGGGCAAATCGACGCAGGCGGCACTACTACATAAGTGGCTCGCCAACTGGGGCGTGCCGGTGTTCTTCACGGAGTGGAACTCGTCGCCCCTGGTCCGGCGGGCCACCCGTCGGGGCAAGAAGAAGAACCGACTGACGCCGACCACGTTCAGCCTTCTGCACGCCACCGACTTCGCCGACAGGCTGACCTATCAGATCATCCCGTCGCTCAAGGCGGGCATGATGGTGATCGCCGATCGGTACTCCTTCACCGCTTTCGCGCGCGACGTGGCCCGTGGGGTGGACGCGCAGTGGGTGCGCGACATGTACAGCATCGCTGTTCGCCCCGACGTGGCTTTCTACTTTCGCGTGTCGGTGGACTGCTCGCTGAGCCGCTTGCAGAGCGCGCGGGCCAAGATCAAGTTCTACGAGGCGGGCATGGACCTCAACCTGAGCCCAGACCTGGCGGAGTCGTTCCGTCTGTTCCAGGGGCGGGTTCTGGAGGAGTACGACGCGATGACGGCGGAGTACGGCCTCGAGGTGCTGGACGCGGAGCTGCCCATCGACGTCCAGCAGCAGCAAGTACGGCAGATCGTGCAGGACAGGCTGGCGGACTACCTCGCGCCTTTCGGCCGGCGGAGCTCGACGCGCGCCAGTATGCTGCCGCTCTCAGGGGGTCGGTAGATGAACGAGCCACGCGCTTCACTTGGGCGCCCGCTGCCCTATATCGACACCCGGGAGCTGAGCGGTAAGCTGATTGTGGTTGAGGGCAGCGACGGCGCCGGCCGCTCCACTCAGATCCGGCTCCTGCGTGGTTGGCTGGAGTACCAGGGCTACGGCGTGGTGGACACAGACTGGACCTCGTCGGCGCTCGTCTCTACCACCATCGGCGAGGCCAAAGAGGGCCACGCCATGAACGTTTGGACGCTGAACCTGCTCTACGCCACCGACTTCGCCGATCGGCTGGAGCATGAGATCATTCCGGCGCTGCGGTCCGGGTTCGTGGTGCTGTCCGACCGGTATGTGTACACCGCCCTTGCCCGCGCCGTGGTGCGCGGGGCCGATCCGGCCTGGGTGCGCGGGCTGTTCGGGTTCGCGTTGCAGCCGGACGTGGTGCTGTATCTGAAGGCGGACGCGGAGACGCTGGTGCGCCGTGCCATCATGGCGGAGGGGCTGGACTACTGGGAGTCGGGGCTGGACCAGAACCCGGGACTGGACCCGTACGAGAGCTTCATCCGCTACCAGCGGCGGCTGCTGCGGGAGTATGGTCGCCTGGCACGCGAGTTCGGGTTCATCACCGTGAACGCCCGCCCGTCCATCAACACGGTACAGCGACAACTGCGTCATCACCTGCTGCCGGTGCTGACCGGAGGGACGGTTCCGGCGGAGGCCTGAGGACAGGCGAAGACCGGCCACAGCGGACGGCTCTTCCACTGGGGGAGCCGTCCTTCTTTGCTTCTGAGTCTCCGTTGACCGCGGCCGGTGTGGCCGCTAGACTGCTTCGGTTGAGATGCGGGCACCG
>JAAYAV010000011.1 GCA_012719195.1 Anaerolineae bacterium
CCTTCGTGTATCGCGTCATACAGGATACGGGGCGCCTTGCAGTCGCCGACGATGTGTACATCGTGGACCACGTACGCGTCGTCGACCAGCGGCACCAGCGCTTCGACCACGTCCGAGCGCGCCCGCCGGCCATTCGCAAGCACCACTGTATCGGCCGGGATCTCTTCCTGCCGGCCGTCCGCGTCCGCAACGGTGACCGAACCCGGCGCGATGCCCACCACGGTCCACCCCGTGCGCGGCTCGATGCCCAGCCCCGCCAGCAGCGGGATGAGCAGCAGATGATCGACGTTGTTCACGGTCTTGTCCTGCTCCGACCCGCCGGGCACGTCCAGCACCTCCACGTGCTTGCCCGCGCGGCCCAGTGCCAGCGCGGCCTCCAGGCCGATGCCTCCGCAGCCGGCGACGACAACGCGCTGCCCGGTCTCAGCCCGGCCCGTGAAGACCTCCTCCGCGGGCACCAACATCCCGTGGACGTCCTCACGCTCGCAACCCGGCACCTCCAGCGCCACGGGTTCCGCCCCCACGGCCACGATGAGTTCGTCGGGCCGCTCCGCCGCCACCAGCTCGGGCGTCGCCTCGACGCCCAGCCTCACCACGGTCCCGGACTTCTCTATCTGGCGCACCAGGTAGTCCAGGAAGCGCCTCATGTCGAACTTGAATTCCGGCGCCGCCGCCACGGCCAGATTGCCGCCCAGCCGCGGCTGCCTCTCGAAGAGCACCACCTCATGGCCCCGTGACGAAGCGATGATGGCCGCCTCCATCCCAGCCGGGCCGCCGCCCACCACCACCACCTTCTTCCGGCGCGCGGGGTACGGCAGACAGCGGTAGTACTCCTCGCGGAGGCTCCAGGGATTGGTGGTGCACTGCACGGTCATGGCGTGCATGCCCCGGGCCAGGCAGGTGTTGCAGCGGATACAGGGCACCACGTCGGCGGCCTTCCCGGCAAAGGTCTTCTTCACCAGCGCCGTGTCGGCGATGAGGGCCCGGCACATGGCCACCATGTCGGCCCTGCCCTCGGCCACCACCCGGGCGGCGAAGTCCAGGTCGACGATACCGCCCACCACCGCGACCGGCTTGTTCACCGCCGCCTTGATGGCCGCGGCCCGCTCGACGTTCTCGCCGTAGGGCAGGTAGCACGACGGGTGCGTCGGCGGATAGGTCTGCATCTCGGCGATCATGCCTGCCGAGACCTGGAAGCAGTCCACCTTGTGCTGCATGACCTGGGCGAACTGGAGGGCGTCGTCCAGCGTCCAGCCCCCTTCCACCAGGTCGCTGGCGCTGACGCGCAGCTCGATGGGGAAGTCGGAGCCGCAGCGCTCCCGGATAGCGTCGACCACCCGTACGGCAAAGCGGACCCTGTTCTCGAAGCTGCCCCCGTACTCGTCGGTCCGCTGATTGGCGAGCGGCGAGAGGAACTGCGAGATGAGCCAGCCGTGCCCGCCGTGGACCATCACCATGTCGAAGCCCGCGTGCTTGGCCCGGAGCGCGGCGGCCGCGAAGTTATCGACCACCGTGTCGATCATGTCGAGCCTCATCTCCTCGATCTCCTGCTCGGGCCTGCGCTTGTCTTCGACGAACTGCCCGGTCATGGCTGTGGGACCGATGGGCTTCCGCCCGCCTATGAACGCCGAGGCCGACTGGCGACCCCCGTGGTTGAGCTGTATGGAGGCCACCGCCCCGTAGTACTTGATGGCCTCCACCACCTCGGTGAGCGCGCAGAGATAGCGGTCGTGGCCCAGATTGAGCTGCAGCGGCTGCGTGATGGCCCGATCCTCGTCCACAGCCGTCTCCATGACCGTGATGAGGCCGACTCCTCCCCGGGCCTGCGCCCGGTAGAACTCCACCACGCCCTGGTTGACCGACTGGTCGGTGTTGGTGTGTTGCGACAGGGTCGGAGCCGCCGCGATGCGGTTCTTGACGGTCAGGCCGCCTATCCGGATCGGTTGACGAAGAACATCAAGGGACGTCACGGTCGACCCTCCGCTCCCCGAAGAGCAAACAGGCCTCTTGCTCTTGCAGACAAATGAGCGTACGCTCACTGAGTATGTGCTCAGTGAACAAGATAGTGGGCGGAGAAGCACCTGTCAAGCCGCGCCGCCGCACCCTCCCTCCTGAGGCGCGCCGCAGGCAGATCATCGACGCGGTCAGACGCGTCGTGGCCGAGTACGGCGTGCCCAACACCACCGTGTCGCGTGTGGCGGAGGCCGCGGGCGTCGCCCAAGGAACGCTCTACCTTCACTTCCGCGACAGGACCGACATGCTCCTCGCCGCTCTGGACTCCATATGGGCGGACATGCGCGGCGTAGTGGAGATCCCGGGTGAGACCGACGAACTCGAGCGCCTGCGCAAGGCCGGAGGCAAGCACACCGAACTCATGGCGACCGAACAGGGCAGCTTCGCCGTCCCCTGGGTGGAGTTCATCGCAGCTCCGTCCAAGATGGGCCTGCGGGAAGCAGTCGCCGAGACCCAGCGCCGCGCGTTCGCCATACTGCGAGATATCGTCAAGCTGGGCAAGGCCGAGGGCCACATTCGCGCGGACGTGGACCCCGATCAGCTTGC
>JAAYAV010000522.1 GCA_012719195.1 Anaerolineae bacterium
ACATCGGTCGGAGGCGAGAGCCAAGGATCGGTGG
Organism: Anaerolineae bacterium; assembly: GCA_012719195.1. Classification (GTDB taxonomy): domain Bacteria; phylum Chloroflexota; class Anaerolineae; order DRVO01; family DRVO01; genus Ch71. Next base: position 35 of record JAAYAV010000522.1, read on the forward strand.
GGAGCCTCAAGCAGTCGAGTAAGTGACACAGGCGGACTGCAGCCGAAAGGTACCGAGGCCGACAAGCTGGCTCAGGACGGAAAGAAGGAGAGATCCTTCGCCGGGGGAAACCCCGAGATTCGAGACCAAGCCGGAGCCCGGTGAACGCAGCGCGGACGGTCAAAGCCAGGAATGGTGGAGACAGGCGAGCGAGGCGGGGAAGGGAAGCCAGATAGAACGCCGAAAGGTAGTGACTGGCAGTGTCGGAAGCGGTGGTCCTCGCAAGAGGGCGAAGTAGGCTGGAGAGAAGCCTGTCGGAACCGAAAAGCTGGCTGAGGCTCCTTCTTTTGCCTCTTAAGCGACGGGGACCGATCGTTCGATCGGTCCCCGTTTGATTTTCCTGTCGGCCTGCTAGTCGTGATGGTGATCATGCCCGGCGAATGGCGCCTGCGGCCAGTCCTGCGGCGGCCGTAGATTGGCCAGCGTCCTCACCACCAGCTCGGGCAGAGCCGGATGGATGTGCATACCAAGGAAAGCCTGCGACACCGTGCCCTTGGCGGCCATAATGTTGATCACTTCCTGAATGAGGATGGGCGCGTACGGCCCGATGATGTGGAATCCCAGTATATGCCGGTCATGGGCGTCCACCACCGCCTTGGCGAAGCCGTCGAACTCCATCATGGCCTCGCCCTTGGCTACATCGGAGTAGTGGGCGTAGCCGATCAGCAGGTGATGCTCGGCGGCGGCCTGCGCCTCCGTCATCCCCACGGAAGCTATCTGCGGGTAGCCGAACACCGCTCGCGGCATCGCGTGGTACTCCATCTCGATCTTCTCGTCGTGGAGGCTGTTGTGTGCCGCAACATAGGCCTCCTCGTTGGCGACATGGCGGAACATCCCCTTGCCTATCACGTCGCCCAAGGCCCAGATGTTGGGGGCACTGGTCTCCATGCGCTCGTTGGCCACGATGAAGCCGTGGGAGTCCACCTCCACGCCGGTCTCCGACACCTGCAGCACATCGGAGTTCGGCACTCGTCCGGCCGCGACCAGTAGTCTCTCCGCGCCCACCGTACTGCGGCTCCCATCCGCCTCGCTAACGACATCCAGCTCCACCCCGCGACCGGCCCGGCGCGCTCCGACGACCTTGCTGCCCGTGCGCACCGCCACCCTCTCCGACAGCTTGCGCTCCAGGAGGGCGGAGATGAGCGGCTCCTCCTCGGTCAGCAGCCGGTCGGCCATCTCCAGTATGGTGACCTTGGTCCCCATGGCGGAGAAGAAGTGGCCATACTCCACGGCGATGTAGCCGCCGCCGATAATGGCGAGGCTTTCAGGCCGCTTGTCCAGGTCCAGCAGAGTCTCGTTGGTCAGGTAGGGGACGCCGTCCAGGCCTTCGATGGGGGGAATGAAAGGCCGGGCGCCGGCGCCGATGACCACTTTGTCCGCCTGCAGCAGGAGACCGTGGACTTCCAGGAGGTGGTCTCCCACGAACCGACCGGTACCCTCGTAGTAGTCCTCTCCCAGCATAGCGCGCAGGGAGCGACGGATCTGGTCCCGCGAGGGGTGGACCGTCGAGCGCATCCGTTTCATGATGACCGGGAAGTCCACCCGCAGGATCTCACTGTAGATGCCGAGTCGTGCCGCCTCCTCGATCTCGGTCACCCGGTCGGCGGGGTAGATGAGCAGCTTGGAGGGGATGCAGCCGACGTTCAGGCAGGTGCCGCCCGCGGGCCCCTTATCCACCAGGGCCACCTTGAGGCCGTGGGAACGCGCCAGACTGAGGGCAGTGGTGGCCGCACCGGAACCGATCACGAGGTAGTCGTAGTGCTTGGCATCAGCCATAGGGCACCCCCGCAGGTGTTGATGAGCTAGTGTGCCGCCCGCGCACGAGCACGGCAAGTCGGCGGCGAAAGAAACGAGTGGGACCGACCTCGCGGCCGATCCCACTCCCGTGCCCCAGTTCGCGATGCTGCGTCTAGGCCGACCCTGGTGGAGCTTCGGTGACGGTGGGTTGAGCCTCACCGTCCACCAGCCCTTCCACGT
>JAAYAV010000107.1 GCA_012719195.1 Anaerolineae bacterium
GCGTCATTGCCCCGCAGCTTGATTTTGAGGCAGGTGAGGCCGTCGCGCTCGATCCACTCGGGCAGTAGCACCGGGTAGCCGTCGTCAGGCTCGTTGCCGGTCAGCTGAGACTGATGGAGCAGATCCACCCCGCCCACGAGGTGCCAGGCGCGCAAGCGCTCCGGCCGGGGGTAGACAAGGTAGTCCTGCGGGTAGCGGCCGCGGAAGTCGGCGCTGGTTCGCTCGGCGGGCTCCAGATAGGCGGATAGGTCGGCGTTCATGAACTCGGGCCCGTAGGTGTCGTACACCGGCCGGCCCAGGAGTTGGCCGTAAGCATCATGCAGCGCGATGTCGAAGGCGCTACAGCACACCAGCGCCGCCAGCCAGGGCATGGGTTCGGCTCCCTCGCCGGCCGCCCGATCGGCCTCAGCGAGCTGGCCGGGCAGCACCTCCTGCTGGAAACGGTGGCCCACCTCCAGGGGGTGTCCCACGCCAGAGTAGCTGGCCCAGGCGGATGCTAGCCGCCCGCTGAGGTCAACCAGCCGCTCCATGCGCAGCTGGTACGAAAGGCTACTGGGCCAGACCCATTGCACGCTCAGCGGCGTCTCGCCCCAGCCCTCGGCCCGCCGGCCACGCCGATCCTCCACCGTGACCCGCGCCCGGGCACAGGTCACCGCCGTGAGGACCTCCGTCCCGAACTTCAGCGGTACCCGGGTCTCCACGGGCAGTAGGTAGAGAGAGGTGTCCACTACACGAACGTCTGTGCTCCTGCTCATCTGAAACTCCCTGTCGGCCGGCTATCGTACTCACTGGCGCCGGAATCGTCCCCAGGCTAACAGCGCCGTCCGCGGGCGTCCAGTCGCGCTTGACGAGACCGCCCGTTCTGGCGAACACTGATCCCGGCGCGGCACTCCGCCGTTGCCCGCAAGGAGGGCCCTTGTTCGCGTTCTCGCACTCCGGAGGCGGCCGCAAGATACTGTGGCAGGAGATGTGGCGCCATGAGTTCCTTGAGGCGCTCCAGCATGACCCGGTGGTGATCGTGCCCACCGGATCGGTGGAGCAGCACGGTCCTCACTGCCCTATGGATGTAGACATCAGCATCCCCTTGCACCTGGCCGTCGAAGCGGCGCAGCGAGTGGAGGACTTCCCGGTGCTGGTGGCACCGCCGCTCTGGTTCGGCCTAGCCCACTACAACCTGGGCTTCCCCGGCACCATCAGCCTCAGCGCCCCCACCTACATGGCCGTGCTGAGTGATGTCTGCCGCAGCATCCATCGCAACGGCTTTCACCGGCTGGTGGTGGTCAACGGGCACGGCGGAAACGATGCCCCCAACCGAGTGGTACGCGATATGCTGGCGGAGGAAGACATCTTCCTGGTGGCCTACAGCTGGTGGGCGTCGGTGGAGGCAGAGCTGCTGGCCTGGAGCGAGGCCGATGAGGGCAGCGTCGGCCACGGCGGCGAGTGGGAGACGTCGGTGCAGCTCTACCTGCGCGAACACCTCGTTGATCGCTCACGCGTTAACGCGGACGTGTTTCCTAACCCCTTCTCCCCCGACCTGCAGCACTTCGCCCGCTTCGCTGAGCGCCGCCGTGACACCTGCGCCCACACCGGCACCATGGGCGACGCGACGGTGGCGACGGCAGAGAAGGGCGAGCGAGTCTTCACCCTGGCCGCCGACCGCCTGGAGCAAGCGGTGCGCCAGTACCATGAGCAACCGGTCCGTCACTACCGGGAGTTCGGCTCCCATGCACCCTAGACGAGGAGAGGTAGCCACTTGAGCATCTACACCGAGTTGGGAGTGAGGCCCGTCATCAATGCCGCCGGTCCGGTGACGGTCCTGGGCGGCTCGCTGATGCCGGCCGCGGTGCTACAGGCAATGAACGAGGCGGCCGCCTCCTTTGTGAGCCTCAACGAGCTCCACCTGGCCGCCGGACGCCGCATTGCCGCGCTCCTGGGAGTGGAGGCCGCCCACGTCACTAGCGGCGCCGCCGCCGGGATCGCCGTGATGGCGGCCGCCTGTATGGCCGGTACCGACCCCGCCAAGGCGCGCCAGCTACCTGACACCACCGGTATGCGACGCCGCTTCCCCTACATGCGCGCTCACAGCAACCCCTTCGACCAGGCGATACGCGAAGCCGGCGGGGAGCTGGTGCCGGTGGACCCGGTGCCTTCAGACCTCAGGGCCGCGCTGGAGGAGGGCGCCGCCGCCATCTACTACACCGTGGGGCGCTTCGAGCGGGGCGAGAGCCTCCCGCTCGCGGAGGTCGCCGGACTCGCCCGCGCGGCAGGCGTGCC
>JAAYAV010000523.1 GCA_012719195.1 Anaerolineae bacterium
AGCGGCGCGAGGCCTTCGAAGGTTATCTTGCCATTTCACCTTGGCTTCTGGGCCTAGCCATCTTCACGGTCGGGCCCATCATCGCCTCGCTCTACTTCAGTTTCACCGAGTACGAGGTGGTCAAGACACCGGTCTGGATCGGCTTAGCCAACTACCAGAGACTGGCCGGCGACCGGCTGTTCTGGCAGTCGCTCAAGGTGACCGGTACCTACGTGGGCGCCTCCGTGCCGCTGGGAATCGTGCTATCCTTTGCGGTGGCTCTGCTCATGAACCAGAAAGTGCGACTGATCGGGTTCTTTCGCACCGCCTACTACATGCCCAACCTGGTTCCGGCGGTGGGCTCGGCCATCCTTTGGATCTGGATATTCAACCCGGAATTCGGGTTGCTGAACACGGCGCTGGCCACCATCGGCATCAAGGGGCCCCTATGGCTTGGGCACAGCAAGTGGGCGCTGCCAGCACTCATCATCATGAGTCTCTGGGGAGTAGGCGGCGGTATGCTGATCTACCTGGCCGGCCTCCAGGGCATCCCCACCGACCTCTATGAGGCGGCCGAAGTGGACGGGGCCACCGCTTGGCGGCGCTTCGTGCATGTGACCGTACCGCAGATGACCCCGGTCCTCTTCTTCAACCTCATCATGGGCATCATCGGCAGCTTCCAGGTCTTCACTGCCGGCTACATCATGACCGGCGGCGGCCCTCGCTACGCCACCTACTTCTACGTGCTCTACCTCTACAACAACGCCTTCCAGTACTTCCGCATGGGCTACGCCTCGGCGTTAGCCTGGATCCTAGCGGTCATCATCCTGTTCTTCACCCTTCTGGTGTTCCGCTCATCGACGGCCTGGGTCTACTATGAGGGCCAGCTGAGAGGGAGGGGTTAGCCATGGCGCAGTCCGCTACGGCACGCACGGTACGCTCGCAGGGGCCCCAAGCTTCCACCTTCCTCGGGCGGCGCTCGGTGCAGAAGGTGCTGAGCCGGGTCTTGGTCTACACCATGCTCCTCATCGGCGCCGCCATTCTGATGCTGCCCCTGGCTTGGCTGCTGTCCAGCTCGCTGAAGCAATCCGGCCGGATATTCCAGGTTCCACCGCAGTGGATCCCTGATCCCGTGGTCTGGGGCAACTACGCCGAGGTATGGCGGATGATCCCCTTCGGTCTCTACGTGCGCAATACCTCCCTGATCACCGCCGCCAGCATTGTGGGAGCCCTGGCGTCCTCCTCCATCGTGGCCTTTGGCTTCGCCCGGTTGCGCTTCCCCGGTCGCGACGCGCTCTTCCTGATCTTGCTGGCCACCATCATGATCCCAAGCCAGGTGACCCTGATTCCCACTTATGTCATGTTTAGGATCGTCGGCTGGCTGGACAGCTACTACCCCTTGATCGTGCCCGCGTTCTTCGGAGGCGGCGCCTTCAACATCTTCCTGCTGCGCCAGTTCTTCATGAAGCTGCCTCTGGAGCTCGACGACGCGGCCCGCATCGACGGCTGTAGCACCTTCGGTATCTTCCGGCGCATCCTTCTGCCCCAGTCGCGACCCGCTCTCGGCGTCATCGCCATCTTCCTGTTCATGGGCAACTGGAACGACTTCTTCGCACCCCTCATCTACCTCAACTCACCTGACAAGTACACACTTGCCCTAGGACTCAATATGTTCCGCGGGACCCAGTACA
>JAAYAV010000524.1 GCA_012719195.1 Anaerolineae bacterium
GGATGGGTCGCCCTCGATCTCGTAGCGGTCGCCGATCTGCCAGCCGTTGTCCAAACCGCCGGTCAGGCCGTCCTCACAGACTAGGCCGGCCTCCTCCAGCGACGTGATAAGGCAGCGCGAACCGTCGGTCAGGTTACGCAGCTCCCGCCCCACCAGCTCGGGGCCGAACAGCGCCCCACCGTCCAACAACCCTACTCGCGGCTCTGCCTCCGTTGCCGGCAGGCTCTCCTGCGTGGCGACACCGAACCGGCTCGGCGAGACATCGAACACCTGGAGAGAGGTCCTGAAGTACTCGTCGGTGCTCACCTGCGGCAGGCCCGTACCCACACTGGGCCAGGACACGCCCACAGTGCCGGCGCCTAGTTGGCCGTCGGCACCGGCGGGCGACTGCAGGTACATGGTGACGGCAGCAGTCAGGTCGACGCTGCGCGTGACCAGAGGCTCGGTACCGGTGAGCAGGCTCTCCAGGCCCACGGCGTTAGGCACCGTGAGGCCGCCGGCCAAGGGGATGCCGTCAGCGGCCACGTCCACGGCCAGAGCCGGCCCACCGCCGCTGGCAAGGGAATACTCCACGGCACTGCCGACGATCTCCAGCGGGCCCAGGTTGCCGGCCAGGGCCCACGGTCCGGGGCTGCCGACCGACACCGAACCAAACTGCAGCTCCGGTCCGCTCGGGTTGGCGCCAAAGAAGAAGCGATCGCCCAAGTTCGGCTCCGAGTCGGCGTTATCGTCGGGATCGATAGCCGCGGGATCGTCGACCAGTATCATGCCGAAGGCGGCTTGAACTGCCGACCCGGACGGCTGCACGGTGACGGTGACCCCCTCGGGCGAGCCCAGGTCGGTGATGCCGGTGTCCGGCTTCAGCTGGTCGCTGAACTCCAGCCGCGCCGTCATCGGCTCCGGCGTTCCCTGAGCGCTGAGTGCGAAAACAACCGACGCAGTCGCCTGGTCGTAGGCCGGCGTCACGGCGAACCCTGCTTCCGTCAGGTCGCGGTGCAACTCCTGCAGTGACTGAAAGCGAGGACGCACCTCGTGGCTGACGTCGCTGGGGTCGGTGAAGGCGACACTGACCACTGGTTCATCGGCGCCCGTAGCCACGAGTTCGGCGCTCACCGTCGGGTTCGGACCGACGGTGGCCGGGTTATCACTGCCTGACACCAGTTCTGCGCCCTGCACCGACCACTGTGCCGTCTGCGCATCCTGCAGCGCCACCGCCCGGCAGTACACGGTCGTGCCCACGGGCAGACCGCTGATCTCTCCCGAAGGGGGGAGCCCGTCCGTAGTACCGCACAGGATCAAGCCATCGCCCTGCTGCTTCACCATGGACTCCAGCGACTCCGAGGCCTCAAAGCTATCGCTGAAGTAGCTGTCCAGGAAGGGAAGCTGCAGGTCGGTGGAGTGCTGTACCGCCGAGATGGCAGTGGCGAACTGAGCTAGTCCCGCCAGAGCGTCATCAGGCGATACGGTGAGGAAGCGGCTCAGCTGGTTCAGGGAGGCGGTGACTTGCGCCTCTTCCCCATCGGTGGAGTCATCCAGGAAGGTGACGGTCCCGTCCGGAACGCCCGCCAGGAGATCTATGCCACCCACCGGCTTGGCGTCGAGAGCGAAGGAGCCGTCCGCCCCGCTGCCCGCGACGAAACCGATCGCGGTCAGGTCCAGAATGGAGGTGGTCGACCACTCTTCCTGTGTCAGGCGCCCGTTGCCGTCCGGATCGAGGAGGGCCACCTGGAGGGTCTGGGCGACGTGCGCCGAGGGGCTGACGACCACCTCGAGCAGACCCAGCACATCCTCAAACGGGGGTGGGTCACCCGCGTTGGTCACCGTGAGTACCAGCGAGGTCGCCCCCGTCAGGCTGAAGGCGCGCTGGTAGGCGCTGACACCGGCATCGTACTGGAAGTGAAGAGGCAGAGAGGCACTGACCTGAAGGGGAAGTGCGCCGCCATCCAGGCTCAGCTCGTCCCAGGCTACCCGTACCGGTGGCGCCACTACTCGGTTGAGCCCCAGTACGAAAC
>JAAYAV010000525.1 GCA_012719195.1 Anaerolineae bacterium
ACCCGAGTTCACCATCAGCCAACCGCGAGTGAGTACCATGGCCTGCTTTCGGCACTTCTCCGTCCACGGGCGAGCCTCGATGCAGACCATCGCTCAGATGGCTATGGCGCTGATTGACCAGGTCTGCTCCGAGTATCGGGGCGCGCACTCAGTCACGGTGGATCAGCCGTCGGTGATCCTCAGCTACGGGATGCCGGAGGCTACTGGAGAGTTTGACATGTGGGCGGGCCTCAAAGTGCGGCCGGACATGCCGGCCGCCGGCAAGGCGGCGATTGAGGACGTGCCCTCGCAGCGGTGCGCCTCGGTGGTCCTATGCGGCAGCCTCAAGCATCTCGGTGAGGCTCACCAGCAGTTGATGCAGTATGTGGAGGCGCAGGGCCTGCGCTACGGCCTCACCTTCCGTGAGTGGTACCTCTACTGGGAAGGGGAAGACACCCCGAACAACGTTACGATGGTCACCTACGACATCATCTAGGGGGAGCCATGGCAGAGGCGAGGGTAGCCCTTTCGGGGGTGGACCGATACCGCGTGACCGAGGCTATGTTCGAGGGGCTACGGGTGGTGCTTGCCTTCCGCGGCGACCCCTACTCGCCGGCCTACGTGCAGGGCCTGTCGGGAGCGGCCTTCGTGGTGGCGGGACCATGCCCCTGTGCCCCGACTTGCGGCCAGGACACCGAACCCGCCGCTCTGGCCCGCCTCCTCGGCTACGAGGTCGAGGAGTTGCCCCTCTGGGGGGAGGGTCTCGATGCGGCAACGGCTTTGCCGGCCGTGATCGAGCGGGTCAAGGACGAGGTGCGCCACGGGCGGCCGGTGCTGGTCTGGAACGCCTTCACCCAAGCCGAGTGGGACGTGGTTTGCGGCTACGACGATTCGTCCCGCATCTTCGTCGGACGCGGCTCCTACGAGGGCCTGGATGACTACGCCGAGGCGGACCAGGCCCGGATCCTCAGCGGATGCGACGGCTACCCGGCGCTGGGAGCGATCCTGCTGGGCGAACGGGTGGGCGGCTTCGACGCTCCGGCGGCGGAAGCGGCAGCGCTGCAACGGGCGGTGGCCCATGCTCACACCGCGCAGGACCGCTTCCCGGAGGCAGCCTGGCGGTCGGGCGAGGTGGGCGAGTGGCGCTTCCGCAAGGGGATCGGCTGCTACGAGTGGTGGATCGGCAGCCTGCGAGCCCGTCCGGCGCGAGCCCCCGGCCTGGGAGACCGCTACTGCCTCATGGTCTACCGGAGCACGCACCGAGCGGCGGCGGAGTTCTGTCGCGAGATGGCGGATCGGAGCTCCCCAGCGGCCGAGCCTTTGTCGGCCGCCGCGAGGGAGTTCGACCGAGAGGCGGATGCCTTGGACCGGTGCGAGCGGCTGCTTTCTCCCGGCTGGCAAACGCCGCAACCGGGCGACGAGACAACCAACGACTCGGCCGCCAAACTCCTGATGGTTGCGCGCGACGCCTACCGGAACGGCATCGAAGGTATCGAGGCGGCACTGCAGCGCTGGGGCTGATGCCGGCGCTGGCCCTCCCAGTTGGGCACCGAGTCTCCCCACGAACCGACCTTCGGTGGCCGTGCGCCGATGCCCGAAAGTGAGCCCATGTCTGCCACACGAGCGCCGACGGAAGTGCGCGTGCGTGCATCGCGACCACTGGGGCTCCGGGGCTCCAGCGGCGGAACGGGAGACCATGGTGGTGCGGCTACTTCACCAGCAGCCGCACCGCACCGGTCGTCTCTATCCCGCAAGGACCTCCCGTAGCCGCCGGGCGACGACCTCAGCCTCGCCGGGCTGTAGGTTGTCGGGATAGACGCGTATCTCGTCCTCGTAGTAGGCATCGTAGAGGCGCTCCGCGCTCCGGGAGCGGGTGCGCACGGCAATGCGCGGGTCTCCGTCCAGGAGTTGGGCCACCACTTGCTCGTAGGTGTGGCCGACGGCAGCCTCGTCCCAGGCGACGGCCGCCACGGG
>JAAYAV010000526.1 GCA_012719195.1 Anaerolineae bacterium
CCAGCGGGGCGAGGCGCCTCCAACTCCCCCTTCCTTCTTAGGGAAGGGGGATGGGGGGTTAGGTGTAGTTCGCAGGCGCCCGTTCACCGGCCCCTCCGGCGAAAGATGGCTGGCAGAAGGGAGGCGGCGGCACTCAGGCCGAGGCTGAGCACAGTGAGGCCGGTGCCGACCCTGCGCACGGGCGTGTCCTCGAAGGCGAGGAGCAGCACGTGTCGCCCCTTGGGCACGGGCACGCTGATGCGGCCGAGCTCACCGGCGGGTACCACCGGCGCCCGTGCCGTCACCGCGCCGGTGTTCTCGTCGAGGATGTAGGCGTTCCAGCCCGGGTAGTAGAAGGTGTGGAAGATGATCACCTGGTCGTCGTCGTCGGCCTGGAACCACACCCGCTCGTGGGTGGTGCTCATCTCCTGGGAGTGCACAGCCAGCCGGCCGGTGGAGTAGGCGGCGGTGTAGTCCACCTTGGTGGTGATCTCGATCCCGGCCATGATCTGGTCCGCCAGGGGAGACCAGCGCGGGATCTCCTTCACCCAGGCGGTGGAGCCGGTCATCTCGTCGGCGCTCTGCTGGAAGCGCATTAGGCCCGCCAGGGACACGGGCCCTTCGGCGGGTGGTTGTACCTCGCTGCGCAGGTAGGGGTAGACGGGCAGGATGATGAGCAGGGCCCAGAGGGCGGTGGCGGCCAGGTGCCGGGCGTCGCCGGGCCAGCGGGCGAAGAGGCCGGTCCCGAGGAAAGCCAGGCAGACGATGGTCAGGGCGAGCAGCCGCCAGGGGAACTGGGCGAAGCTCACCAGGCCGAACGCCTCCCACACCGGCTCCGACACCGGCAACATGAGGAAGACGACGGCCAAGGTCACGAGACTCAGGTAGAGGCCGGTGCGGCGCCAGGCGGGCGCCAGTCGCGGCCAGCGAAGCAGGCTGAGGGCGGCCAGGGCCAACGGAGCCAGGCCTAGCTGGAAGGACATGCCATCGTCGGGGCCGGGCAGGCTGGCGCCAAAGCCCCAGTTGGGCAGGAGGAGCTGGAAGAGGTAGACGAAGTGGGTCCGGTACTCGTAGTAACCGCCCACCCACTGGTCCGTTCGGACGTGGGCGTACTCCAGGAAGGCGGGAAGCCAGAAGATGGCGCTGAGGCAGAGCCCGAGCGCGACCCCGGAGGCCGCCGGCACGAGCGTGTGCAGACCGTGCCCGAGCGCCGTCGGCCAGGACTGGCGCGATAGCTGCCGGCGGGGCTGGGCCCGATCAAAGCGGTGCCAAGCGCGCACCAGGAAGTAGAAGCCCAGGATGGGCGAGAAGAGCAGGGCGACCAGGTTGCTGCTCAGCATCAGCCCGGCATAGGACAGCGCGGCCAGCAGCACACCGCGCAGACCCGGTCCGGCGGCGCCGTTCGCCGGGTAGAGCCGCCCGAAGGCCCACAGGCAGAGGGGCACGAAGGCGAGAGCAACCGTCTCCGCCAGGGAGGCGCGGACGTAGATGTCGGCGATGTGGTAGGGGGCGTAGAGATAGAGGAGCGCCCCGAGGACGGCTCCGGGCGGGCGGCTGTAGAGACGCAGCCAGAGGTAGGCCGCCAGCGAGGAAGCCAGCGCCGCCAGGGCGAAAACACCCTTCACGGCGTCCACCAGGCTAAGGCCGAGCAGGTGCAGTGCCTCGCCCACGTAGGAAGACAGGGGCCCGTAGATGTTGAAGAAGGGGTAGCCGTAGCCGAAGGTGAAGTCGGGCGCCCAGCGCGGGTAGAGCACGCCGTCCTGGATAGCCCGGTCGAACTGGTGCAGGAAGTAGACGCTGTGGCGGGCGTCTTGGGCGCCCCAGTGGTAGCCGGGCATGAGCAGGGGGCCGATGCTGAACAAGGAGAAGCCCAGCAGCAGCGCCACCCAGACCCACTCGGGCACCTGTCGCGCTCGGGTTCCCCCTGCCTCTTCCGTACCTCTGCCCCCTTCCTTCTCAGGGAAGGGGTTGCAGTGGTTTCGCCCAGCGAAACCACGAGGGGGGTTAGGTCTTCCGTCCCGGACGCCACTCATGGCAGCAACTCCAGGGCAGTCCTACCGTCCGCCAGCGGTAGCCGCTCGCCGGTCTCCAGGTCGTAGAGGCCGACCAGGAGACGGTAGCCTTCCCGCGGACCCTCGACGGCGATGTAGACCGGGTGCTCGTCGGTGACAACCTCGCCCGGGCGCCACGACGTGGTCGGGCGCTGACCGTCGGCGGGCCAGGAGTCGCGCTGGCCCCACTTGGTCTCAGTGCCGTCCACTACATGCACGAAGACGGTGTAGTCGCGCGCCGGCGTGACGGTGGCCTGCCAGTGAAGGCGCAGCCGTGGAGTGGCGCCGTGCCGCAGCGGGCCCTCGAGTTCCGCCCCGACCAGCAGGATCTGCCCGTCGGCGAAGGTGGCCAGTGGGCGGGCGGCCGGCTCCACCCGGGTAAGAGGGGCGCCCAGGGCGGGGACGGCCAGCGCCAGCGCCAGCAGGACGACAGCGGCGGCCGGAGAACCCCTGCCCCGCAGCAGGGGGGGCACGTCCGGGGCGGCCGTGTACAGAAGAAGGAAGCCGGCCAGGGCCACCAGTTGCCAGGGGCCTTCCAGAGCGCGGCTGAGGGCCGCTTGCCAGAGGGGACGCGCCGCCTCGATGGAGCCGAGGAGCAGGAGCGCGACCACGATGAGGGTGCCGACACGCAGTTGGGTGCGGCCGGGGCCGGTGGAGAACAGCCAGGTGATGGCGAACAGGCCCAGAGGGAGGAAGCCCAGGGTGAGCGGAGCAGGCGTGCCCGGTCCCCAGGGCTGGTTGTGGACGGCGTAGCCGACGGACTCGGTGAACCACTGGTAGGGCCGGCTGAACTGCAGGAAGGGCGCCGGCGCCGTCCCGGCCCCCAGCAGAAGGCCGAGGAGTCCGACGGCAGCCACCATCGCCACCGGCAAGAGAGCGGGCCGGCGACGCTGGAGCAACGTGGTGACGACCAGGGCCACGGCCGCCAGAAGGGCGAAACCCGGATGCGCCAGGGCGATGAGCAGGGCCGGGCCGAGTCCCGTCGGCCAGCGCCCCCGCCCGGTGGGCGTCTCAGGTGACTCCGTCGCGGCGGCGAGCCAGGGCAAGAGCCCCAAGGCGAGCGCCCCTCCCAGGGAGCCGCGGACGTAGACGGC
>JAAYAV010000108.1 GCA_012719195.1 Anaerolineae bacterium
CATTGTGACGGTGGCGGTGGCGGCGTCAAGCGCTGCGCCGATAGGCGACAGGTGACGGCCGGGACCGCCACCGCCGCCTTTGCGCCCGCCTGCTAGCCGGCGTCCTCGAGGGCGACGGCGAGGGCCAAGGGCTTCCGCTGTACCTTCACGAAGCTCGGGCGAAGCCGTCATGGGCGAGCACTGCCCGCTCTCGCCCAGTGTCTCCGCCCGAGCGACAATACCGCCCAGCTCCTAGAGGGCAGCTCTCCCTACTCGATCCATCCTGGTATGACGATGCGCTCCCAGGTGTTGCCGCCGTCGAGCGAGCGGTACGGTAGCCAGTCGCCCACAGCGATGCCGCCTTCCACGGCTTCGGTGTCGGCCAAGTTGGCATAGAGGGCGAGGCCGCTAGGGCTGGGGCCGGTGGCGAGCAGCTGCACCGCCTGGTCCTCGAACTCCTGCACGACTCCCCAGCGAATGGTCTGCACGTCGGGCGCGTTGGCGTTCTCGGAGCGCCAGATCCGCCCCGCCGTGCTGGTCTCGCTGACGTAGAGAGCACCGTTACCGCCCTCGATGGCGAAGCCGGTGAGGACTCCGCTCATGATGCTGCGCGTGGGGACGGCCTGCCAAGTCCCGTCGGGGGTGCCTTGGTAGAGGTCGGCACCCAGTGTGTAGAGCGTACCGCCGTCGCGGGGATCAATGCCGAGCGCGGTGACGGCGTCGGCCCCGATGCCGGCGTCGGCACGAGTGAAGTTCTGCCCGCCGTCGCTGCTCTGGTAGACCTTGCCCTCGTCGGGCCCCGCCGCTGGGTCAACGGCCCAGACGTTATCGGACTGCTGGTAGACCACTTCCACGGCACCGACGCGCTGAGGCGACAGCAGCTCCCAGGCGCTGCCGTTCCAGCGGAAGAGGCCGCTGTCGCAGCCGCCGGCGAAGAGGGCGTCTCGGTTGGCGTAGTCCAGGTCCACCCGGGTCACGCAGCTCACCGGCGGAAGCCCGCCGGGGAAGGCGGCCCAGGTCTCCCCGTCGTCATCGGTGTAGAGCAGGTGGTAGTCGCCCGCGGCCTGACCGGGTTCGGTGGCGACCAGGAAGGCGTAGGTCCGGCCGGCGCCCACTTTCAGCGACTTCACCACCCAGTCCTCGCCGGGTGTCTGCGCCACGATAGCCACGGTCGGCTCCGGCTCAGGGGTGGCCGTGGCCGGGGGCGACGTGGTGGCGGTGGAAGCCTCGGCCGCGGTCACCGTCGCGGTAGCGGGCGCGGCGGCCGTGGGCGCGACAGCGGTGTCGGTGGGCACGGCCGTGGGTGGCGGCGGCGGCAGGGTGGGCACGGGAGTGCTGCGGCAGCCGGCGATGCTGACGACGAGTAGGACGATGACGGCGACTAAGAGGTGACGTTGTGGTCGGGGATGGCATGGGGACATGGGTGAACTCTCCTGGGTCAGACGGCGGAATGCGTGATGCAGCTGGCTCTGGCGTCAGGGTGAAGGGGAGAGCAGGCGCTGAAATCCGGCTTGCTCGAAGTGGCGATCGCTTGTGAGTGCGGTTCCCTCGCCCAGTCGCTCCATGAGCATGAAGCTGACCGCGTCGCACAGAGACCACGTCATGTCGAGCCGGTTCTGCAACAGCCGAAGCGCGGACCGGTGCAGTGGCTCTCCAACATACACGACGGCGACTTCGGAGCTGTTCTGGAGGTCGGCGACGAACTCCAGGGCGGCCTCTCGCGGGAGGCGTCGAGCGGAGGCCAAGGCGACGAACTCGGCGAGCACATAGCTGTGCGTGACCTTAGTGATGGCCGCATCGAAGTGCGCTACCGCGGCGTCATGCTGAGCCTCAGCGCGATGCAGTAGGCACAGCAGGCCGGACGTATCGAGGAGCACGCTAGCCTTCCTCGCCGCCGTCGTACGCGCGGGCCAGGTCAGCCTCTATCTCGTCGTTGTCCGCGCCAGTGGGTCGTCCCAGGTCAACTGAGCCGAAACGGCCTCTCAGCCGCTCGTCTCGGACGCTGAGCTGCCGCTCCAGCACCTCGCTTGCCCACGCCTCCGGCGTCTTCCCGGCGCTTGACGCTGCTCGCTCCAGCGCTGAACGCAGCTTATCGGGGAGTTGAACACGCATCTGGTACACTGTCTTCACTCCTCGCCTCATTGTACACCAGCGGTCTGGTGCCCGCGACCCATCACCCCGCGACGCCCAGCTCCCGCCCCACCTTGGCGAAGGCAGCCAGCCCGGAATCCAGGTCCTCTCGCGAGTGGGCCGCCGTGTTCATCACGCGGATGCGAGCCTTGCCCTGGGGGACGGTCGGGTAGCCGATGGCCATGGCGAAGACGCCCGCGTCGAAGAGGCGGCGGGAGAACTGCTTGGCCAGCGGGGCCTCGCCGAGCATTACCGGCACGATGGGCGTCTGGC
>JAAYAV010000109.1 GCA_012719195.1 Anaerolineae bacterium
TATCGCTCACCGGCCCCCCCTTCCTTGCCTGCTCGTCGTGCCTTCACCCAGGGTCCAACGGTGCGCCGCGCCTCTGCCAGCCACTGCTCGGCGTCCTCGGGCGCTTGCTGCAGCGCTCCGCCATGCTGGCGGAGGACGGGGGCGCCCGCCATGTCGGCCAGCCGGAGCAGCGCCCACCACTGTAGTCGGAACCCGTAGCGCTCCAGGATGGTGTCGGGCAAGGGCCCGAGGATCGCCTCCTCACGCTCGCCGAACTCCAACCAGTAACGCACGAACTCGTCTGCGGCGTCGTCACCGGCGTCGCCCTGGGCGAGGCGCCACAGTGCCGCCACCAGACCGGTCCGGCCGATGCCGGCCATGCAGTGAATGTAGACCGTCTCGCCCAGCGCCAGCTGTGCCTCCAGCGCCTCGAGCGCCTGAAGAAGCCCCTCGGCTGGCGGAATGGTCCGGTCCTCAAACGGCACGTGGACCAGCTGCAGGCCGTGAGCCATGCACTGCTCCGCTTCATCCTCAACTCGGAACGCGTGGAAGGGCCGGCCCGCTACCACATTCCGACGCTCCCGGGCCTCGCGCAGGCACAGAAGGCAGGTCACGCCCACGTCTCGCAGGTAGGCATAGCCGCCCAACCGGTCGTGCGGCTGCTCGCCGCGTGCCACGCGGCCCGGCGCCACCCAACCGAAGTTGGCGATCCCGCCAGTCTGGTCGTACTCGGATGCTTTCCCGCGTTGGGCCGTCCTCTCCACCACACTCCCCCGCTGCCATCGAACGTGCTTCTGATTGACCACAAGCATGGCCATTGCAGCGCAGATGCGCCAGAACGGGGCGTCACGGTGGCGTGGCCGCATCCGTCCGAGACACCGTTCTTGACAGGCGTCACCTGACTGGCTAGTTTCGCTTCATTCTAGTCGCCCAGCTGAGCAACGTAACCACAGTCGTTGGGATGGGAGTGGCGCCCGCGGGCGCCACCGGTCTCTCGGCCGAAAGCGCGGATTGCCGGCGCGGGTGGGCCCGCGTTCAGCGGTTGGAGGAAGAGGTATGCCAAGGGATGACCTGGCTGTCAGCGTCGATAAGCTGCGGCGCGTCTGTGACCCAGCCGGATTCGGGTTCGCCAGCACGGCGGAGTTGGAGCCGCTCGAGGACGTGATCGGCCAGCACCGGGCGGTCGCCGCCATCGAGTTTGGCATCGACATCGAGAGCCAGGGCTACCACATCTTCGCCCTCGGCCCGGCCGGTACCGGCAAGACCACCGTGGTCCGCAGCTACCTTTCCCGTAAGGCGGAGGGTCAGCCGGTTCCGGACGACTGGTGCTACGTCAACAACTTCGACAACGCCGATCGACCGCACGCGGTGCGCCTTCCTGCGGGCATGGGCCAGCAGCTGCGGGCCGATGTGGACGAGTTCGTGCAAGAGCTGGGCACGGAGATTCCCCGCGCCCTCGAGAGCGAGGGTTACCGCCAGGAACTGGAGGAGGTGGAGCGCGACTTCGGCCGCCGCCGCCAGGAGCTCTTCACCGCCCTCGAGCAGGAAGCGCAGAAGCGGAGCTTCCGCATTATCCAGACGGCGCAGGGGCTGGGCTTCGCTCCCGTGCGCGACGGCGAGGTGATGACGCCGGACGAGTACTCCAAGCTGGAGGACGAGGCCCGCCGCGCCATCGACGAGGCGCAGGCGGAGCTGCAGGAGATCATGCACGAGCACATGCGCCGGCTGCCCGCGCTCCAGAAGGAGGCACGCCAGCGAGTGGCGGATCTGGACCGCAGCACGGTGGGGACGGCTGCCGGGCAGCTGATAGACGCCCTCAAGCTCAAGTACGGGTCCTTCGACGTGGTGCAGCGGTTCCTGGATTCGGTTCGGGCCGACATCCTCGAACACGCCGTGCAGTTCAAGGGCGGCGACCACACCGAGGACGGCGGCTCCCAGGCCACCCTTGGCCGCCTACTGGAGTCGCGCGACAGCCCACTGGACCGCTATCGGGTGAACCTGCTGGTGGATAACAGCCAACTCGAGGGGGCGCCGGTGGTGTTGGAGACTAACCCCACCTTCCAGAACCTGGTGGGGCGCGTGGAGCACGAGGCCCGTTTCGGTGCCCTGATCACCAACTTCACCATGATCCGCGGCGGGGCGCTGCACCGGGCCAATGGCGGCTACCTGATTCTGGATGCGCGCGATGTGCTCACCAAGCCGTACGCCTGGGAGGCGCTGCAGCGGGCGCTGAAGAACAAGCGCGCGGTGGTGGAGACCATGGGCGAGGAACTGCGGGTGACCTACACCCGCACGCTGGAGCCGGAGCCGATCCCCCTGGATGTCAAGGTGATCCTGATCGGCGAAGCCAACGTCTACTACATGCTCTACGCACTGGAGGAGGAGTTCCGCGAGCTATTCAAGGTGAAGGCGGACTTCGCGTCGACCATGGACTGGGGTGCGGAGTGCCCCCGGCACTTTGCCCAGTTCGTGGGTTCCATTTGCCAGGCCGAGGGTCTGCGCCACTTCTCGCCCGGCGGTGTGGCCCGAGTGATGGAGCACGCCGCCCGCGCCGCCGGAGACCGGGAGAAGCTGGCGATCAAGTTCGGCGACATCGTGGACCTAGTGCGGCAGGCGCACTACTGGGCGGGGAAGAACGGCAACGGCCTCGTTGAGGCGGACGACGTCCAGCGGGCCATCGACGAGATGACCTTCCGCTCCAACCGGGCCGAGGAGATCCTTCGGGAGTCGATCACCCACGACGTGGTGATGATCGACACCGAGGGAGAAGCGGTCGGCCAGGTCAACGGACTCTCCGTCCTTTCCTTGGGTGACCACGTCTTTGGCAAGCCGTCGCGCATCACGGCGCGGTCGGCCATCGGGCGGGCGGGAGTGGTCAGCATCGAGCGTGAGATAGGGCTGGGCGGTCCCATTCACAACAAGGGCGCTCTCACCCTCGCCGGGTTCGTTCAAGGCCGGTTCGGTCAGGACCACCCGGTGACATTCACGGCGAGTATCACCTTCGAGCAGATGTACGAGGGTCTGGAAGGAGACAGCGCCAGTTCCGCCGAGTTGTACGCCTTGCTGTCCAGCCTGTCCGGCTATCCCCTGCAACAGCAGTATGCCGTCACCGGCTCGGTGAACCACTTCGGTCAGGTGCAAGCCATCGGAGGAGTCAACGAGAAGATCGAGGGCTTCTTCGACGTCTGTCGAGAGCGAGGACTGACCGGCGGCCAGGGCGTACTCATCCCTCGGTCAAACTTGCGACACCTGATGCTACGCGGAGACGTAGTCAAGGCCGTGCAAGAGGGCAAGTTCGCGGTGTACGCGGTGTCCAGCATCGATGAGGGTATCGAAATCCTGACGGGGCGGCCGGCCGGCACGCGGGGGCCCGACGGCCTCTATTCCGAGGGCAGCGTCAATCGGGCGGTGGAAGACCGCCTGCGGGCGATGGCGGACCGCGAGAGGCGCTTCCGGCGCCAGCAGGATGACTGCGACGAGTCGGCCGGGGGGAGCGACGCTATCGGCTGAGTCGCCTCACGCGGGCAAGTACCGGATACGCGAGTTTGGCCGGTTGACGCCGCAGAGATCGCCTGGCAGACTCTCTGTGCGCGGGGGGAGAGGGGCGCCAGTGTGCTTGTGCGCCTCCCAGTCGCTGAGGGGGCAACGCCATGCGAGGCCGCAAGATCCTGGTGGTGGACGATGACCAGGCCATGCACCGTTTGCTCGAGTTCACATTCACCCAAGCCGGGGCTCAGGTCCTGGTCGCGACGGACGGCGAGGAAGCCTTGCGCCACTTCTACACCTTCCGCCCGGACCTGGTGGTGCTCGACATAACCATGCCCAAGCTGGACGGGTGGGAGATCGGTAGACGCATTCGCGATCTCTCGGAGACGCCGATCGTGATGGTCACCGCTCGCGGGCAGGAGGACGACATCCTGCGCGGGTTCGAGAGCGGAGCCGACGACTACGTTACCAAGCCTTTCAGCCTGCAGGTCCTGTTGGCCCGGGTGCGGGCGCTTCTTCACCGCGCCTCCCTGCCGCCCATTTCGGCGCAACCAATCGCCTACAGCGACGATCGCTTGACGGTGGACCTCTCTGCAAACCGGGTGCTGGTGGATGGACAGCCGGTGCGCCTGACGGCGACGGAGTACCGGTTACTGGCATACCTGGTGGAGAACGCCGGGAGAGTGCTCTCGCCGCGACAGATTCTGGAGAAGGTCTGGGGCTGGGAGTATGCTGACGACGTTGACTACGTCCGCGTCTACATCTGGCACCTGCGGCAGAAACTGGAGCCCGACCCGAAGTCGCCCCGGTATCTGATCACCGAGCATGGACTCGGCTACCGCTTCGAGAAGAATCTCACCTAACCGGTACCGCCCGGTGGCGGAGACTGAGACGGGGCATGCGGCCAGAGCCACATGCCCCGTCCCTTTACTCAGCCGGCAGCGACCGACGGGCTTAGCTCGCGGTACGTGAGCGTCCAGGCGGTGGACCGGAATACGCCCGCCAGAGCCGAGACAAAGAGGGTGGGCACTCCGATCACCACCAATGCCACCGGCAGCCCGGCCAGGACGCCCAGGATGACCGGGGTGGAGGCGTCGAACGCGAGTGAGGCGAGGGCATAGACGGCGATGCCCATCAGACCGCCCATCAACAGTCCCAGGACGGCCAGGGCAAAGGTGGCCACGAGCACGACCAGGCCGAGCAGGAACTGGATCACCGCCAGCAGCAGCCACATGATGGCGGCATCCCGCAGGCGCGACTTCACGACGGTGTATCCGCGCTTGATCGAGGCGAAAACACCGCTATCGTCCAGGACGGCGGCGCGCCAGATGAACGGTTGGAGCAGCGACCAGACCAGGGATACGCCGATGCCCAGGAGGATGATGGCCACGAATAGGCCTACTGTCACGACCGTACCCAGTGCTCCCAGGGCGTCGGACTCGAAGAACCACAGAAGCAGGGGGGCGAGGGCGAACAGGACGAGGGCGACGAACAACGCCCCCATGGGTATGCTGACCACCATTTCTATCAGGAAGAGGCGAATGGCCCGCCACGACCACCCCAGGCGGAAGACTGCGCCGAAGGAGCGCTTCTCCCCGGTCTCTTCGTGGTCGTCGACGGCGCGGATGACGGCCGTCTCGGCGAGGTAGCGGAGAACCGTGGAGATCAGCGCGACCAGCAGGGCGAAGGCGATCGCCGCTACAATGAAGGCCCCCACCAGGGCGACAAAGACCCCGATCTCCCTCTCGCTAAACTGGGGCAAAGCGCGCCAGGGCAGATCGCTGGAGTCTCCCGAGTACCCGGAGGAGCCACCACCACCGGAGCTACCGGCCTGGCCGCCCATGACGGCCAGGA
The DNA here is from genome assembly GCA_012719195.1 of Anaerolineae bacterium. Classification (GTDB taxonomy): domain Bacteria; phylum Chloroflexota; class Anaerolineae; order DRVO01; family DRVO01; genus Ch71. Next base: position 5,320 of record JAAYAV010000109.1, read on the forward strand.
AGAGCCCGAAGATCCAGAGCACGCGGTAGCGCCAGGTGATCTGCCAGGCTCTACGGAGCGTGTCAGTGTGATTCATGTGTGTCACCTCGCTGACAGGGCCTAAGGCGGATCTGAGATCCTGAGCCAGACGGCATCACCTACCACTGTAGCGCATTTCGCGCTCGAGTTCCAGCGCGTTGGACGTGTGTCGGAAGTAGCTGCGCTCCATAGCCGTTGCCCAGCGGTACTGGCGCTTGACGGCGGGACAGCAACCTGTCTATAATGCTGATGACCCCACTGCTACACGGTGTTGCGCCAACCCCAATGGGTTCTCGCGGTTCGCCAAGAGCGGGCCGCCGTAAGCATAACCGCCCCAGGTCACTGTGCCACTGTGATGGATGGGGCAATTCCCCTGAAGGTACATGCATAGGCTGAGTGCGCCAACGTGTACATGTTCGCGCCTGGCGGCAGGTTCTCGAACCTCTAGTGAACCTCCCCGTGCTGATTCTGCGCCCTACAAGCCAACTCGGTAGCTGATCGGAGAAGTGTAGGTGGACATCGCCCAACTGGAAGACAAGAACCTTAGCGAACTGCGTACTTTGGCGCGCGATTTCGGCATCGCACGCTTCAGCCGTAAGAAGAAGGACGAGCTGGTCATCGAGCTCCTGAAGGCCAACGCCGAGCGTCAAGGCTACGCCTTTGGCGGCGGGGTGCTTGACATAATTCAGGACGGGATCGGGTTTCTGCGTTCCCGTAAGCTCTTGCCGAGCCCCGACGACGTGTATGTGTCCCAGTCGCAGATCCGCCGGTTCGGTCTCCGTACCGGCGACCTGGTGGTGGGGCAGGTTCGTCCTCCCAAGGACTCGGAGAAGTACTTCGGGCTTCTGCGGGTGGAAGCGGTCAACGGGATGGATCCCGAGGTCGCCCGCCAGCGGCCGGCCTTCGACGACTTGGTGGCGACGTTCCCCACGCGGCTGCTGAACCTGGAGACCACGTCCGATCTGCTCACCACGCGCATGATCAACATGTTCGCACCCATCGGGCGCGGCCAGCGCGGCCTCATCGTCTCGCCTCCGAAGGCCGGCAAGACCACCATCCTAAAGCACATCGCCAACGCCATCTCCGCCAACTCGGACGACGTGCATCTGATGGTGGTGCTGGTCGGCGAGCGCCCGGAAGAAGTCACCGACATGGACCGGTCCGTAGAGGCCGAGGTGGTTGCCTCCACATTCGATGACGAGGTGGAGAATCACTGTCGCGTGGCCGAGATGGCCCTCAACCGGGCAAAGCGATTGGTGGAGACGGGCAAGGATGTAGTGATCCTGCTGGACAGCATCACCCGGCTGGCGCGGGCCTACAACCTCGTCGTTCCTCCGTCGAGCCGAACGCTATCGGGTGGCCTCGATCCGTCGGCCCTCTATCCGCCGAAGCGATTCTTCGGCGCCGCCCGCAACACTGAGGAGGGCAGCAGTCTCACTATCGTCGCCACCTGCCTCGTCGAGACGGGAAGCCGGATGGACGACGTCATCTACGAGGAGTTCAAAGGCACGGGCAACATGGAGCTACACTTGAGCCGGCGCTTGCAGGAACGCCGTGTGTTCCCGGCCATCGATATCGAGCGTTCCGGCACTCGCCGCGAGGAGCTACTGCTTGACGCGGACGCGCTGGCGCGGGTGTGGACGCTGCGTAAAATGGTGTCGGCGCTCGGCGGCGGTACGGAAAGCACCGAGCTGGTGCTGGACCGTTTGCGCAAGACGGCCAGCAACCGCGAGTTCCTTCTCACGCTCAACAAGGAAGCTATCTGAGTCTCGTTGACGGGCCGCCCAGCTGCGGCTATGCTAAGGGCGCACGGGCACTCAGGGACGTCTCCGGCGAACCGGGCAGCAGGTGGGGGATAGCCTTCTGCCCCGCACTACACCGACTGGAGACGAACCATCCGGGAGGCACGTCTGGCCGGTCTAGCGGTTAGGGCCGCGGCAACGGTATCAGGGTCGGCGCACTCGCGCTCGACGCTGGCGGCGCCTGTCCACCTTGGAGGCCTCGGTGAGAGGCTGCTGCGTGGGGGGGCTTGGGCGCACCGCTACGGGCTTCATGTGGCCGTCCTCGCTCTCGCCCTCTCGATTGGCCTCGTTCCGCGCGACTTCTCCCCCTTCCTCTCCCTCTCGCTGCCACAGGCGCCCCGGGCTGTATCTGGTTCGGCCGATCTGGATCAGCTCCGGCCGACCAATCTGAGGGGCGCGATGGCGTTGCCGCTGGCGGCAGAGAACGTAGTGGGTCGCTCCGCTGTCGTAACAACCAGTGAGGGCCAGTACCCCCAGTTCGAGCCCCGCATGTATGTTGTGCAGACTGGAGACACGCTCTCCACCCTGGCGCAGGCTTTCGGCCTGGACCAGAAGACCCTCATTTGGGCGAACGAGCCCCTGCTGGAGCGACGGGACGTCCTGTCGGTGGGGCAGGAACTGGTGGTGCTACCGGTGGATGGCGCTCTGCACAAGGTGGCGGAGGGGGACTCTCTGGCCGGGCTGGCCGAGAAGTACAGAGTGAGCGTCGACGAGATCACCGCGTATCCCGGCAACGACATCGGCGATGACGGGCTTCTCGTCGCGGGGGCCGCCGTGGTGATTCCCGGGGCCGAGCTACCGGACCCGCCGGTGAGAGTGGTGCCGACGCCGGCGCCGGCTCAACCGGTGGTGCGGGAGGCTCCGGCGGTCGCAGCCGTTTCGGGCAGCGGGACCATGCAGTGGCCGCTGAATGGTATGCTGACCTCGGGATACTCCAGCTACCACCGGGCCATCGACATCCACACAAAGGCGGGACTACCGGTAGTCTCGGCGGACGGCGGCACGGTGACGCTTGTCTCCTGGCAGACCTACAGCTACGGCTACCACGTGATCATCGATCACGGTGACGGTGTGCAGACCCTCTACGCTCACCTGAGTGCCATCAACGTCGAGGCCGGTCAGGTAGTGGAGCGGGGTGAGCAGGTGGGCGCGGTGGGTTCCACCGGACGCTCGACGGGACCGCACCTGCACTTCGAGGTGAGGGTCAATGGGACGCAACAGAACCCCTTCTCCTACTTGCCCTAGGGGCGCCACTTTCCCGCCCGAAGACGAAGGTCCCGCCGGCAGCGCCGGCGGGACCTCTTGATTTGCCCGGCCCGGCGGGCTAGAGGCTGCGCATGTGGGGGAAGAGAAGGACCTCACGGATGGAAGCGCGGTCGGTGAGGAGCATGATGAGCCGGTCTATGCCCATACCGAAGCCGCCCGTCGGGGGCATACCATAGCTGAGCGCCAGCAGGTAGTCGGCGTCCATCTGGTGCGCTTCTTCATCGCCCGCCTCGAAGTCCCGGCCCTGGGCGCGAAAGCGATCGAACTGCTCGACCGGGTCATTGAGCTCACTGAAGGCGTTGCAGATCTCCATGCCGGCCACGAACCCCTCGAACCTCTCCACCCAGCCGTCGCTGCCGGGTATGCGCTTGGCGAGGGGCGAGATCTCGACGGGGTAATCCATCAGGAACGTGGGCTCAACGAGCTTGGGTTCCACATAGGCCTCGATGAGGTAGTCCACCAGCTTACCGACGGTCGGCTTCGGCTCCGGGTGCCCACCCAGATCGAGTATCGCGCGGTAGAGCGAATCGACGTCGCGGTAGCCCTCCACGTCGATGCCGGTTTCCTCCGCGATCGCCTGGCGAAGGTCGCGCCGGTGCCAGGGCGGGGCTAGGTCCACTTCGGTTCCCTGGTAGCTGATACGAGTCGTGCCCAGCACCTTCTCGGCAACGAACGCCACCATCTCCTCGGTGCGTCTCATCACGTCGTGGTAATCGGCGTAGGCCTCGTAGAACTCGATCTGCGTGAACTCGGGGTTGTGCTTGTAGGACACCCCCTCGTTGCGGAAGTCACGACCGATCTCGTAGACGGCGTCATACCCGCCCACAATCAGGCGCTTGAGGTAGAGCTCGAAGGAGATCCGCAGGTAGAGGTCCTGGTCGAGCTGGTTGTGGTGGGTGACGAAGGGCTTGGCATGCGCGCCGCCGTAGATCGGCTGCAGGATGGGCGTCTCCACCTCAAGGAAGCCCTCGCCGTCAAGATACTGGCGAATGGCGGACACGGTGGCGGCCCGTTGCCGGAAGAGCTGGCGCACTTCGTCGTTGACCAGGAGATCGACGTAGCGGTGCCGGTAGCGCGCCTCCACGTCGGTGAGGCCGTGCCACTTGTCGGGCAAGGGGTGCAGGCTCTTGGCCGCCAGGCCGGCAGAGGTGACGCTAATGGTCGCCTCGCCTGTGCGCGTGCGGAACATGGAGCCCTCGGCGGCGATGATGTCGCCAATGTCAGTGGCGCGACGGAGGGCGTTGTAGGTCTCTTCGCCGAGCACGTTTCGGCGGAGATAGATCTGTATACGGCCGGCGCCGTCCATCAGATGGGCGAAGGTGGAGCCGCCCATGACGCGCTCAGTCATCAGGCGGCCGGCCACGGCCACCCGAGGGGCTTCCCCCTCGGGGTTCTGCTCCCAGGCCTCGAGGGCGGTCCGCGCCTGAAGTGAGGTATGGGTGCGAGCGACTCTGGCCGGGTAGGGGTCCTGCTCTTGTTCCAGCAGTCGACGGCGCTTCTCCAACCGCTGCGCGTCGGCGATCAGTGACTCCGTCTCTCGGTTGGCGCTAAGGCCGTCTTCCATTCGTCGTGCTCCCGCTCACTTGATGGCTAGGATGGATACCTCGACCGTACCGGCCGGTGTCTCGAAGGCGGCCTTGTCGCCGACACGCTTGCCCAGCAGGGCCATTCCCATCGGGCACTCGTTCGAGATCATCCCTCCGAGCGGGTCTGCTTCGGCGGAGCCCACGATACGGTATGTCTCTGTCGGCTCGCCAGGCTCGGAGATCACAACGGTGCTGCCCACCGTGACGGTGTCGTGGTCAGTATCATCCTGGATGCGGACAGCGCGCTTGAGGAGGTCCTCGATCTCGGCGATGCGCCCCTCAACGAAGCCCTGCTCGTGCTTGGCGTCCTCGTAACCGGCGTTCTCGGAGACGTCGCCTTCGCGCTTCGCCTCCCGAATGCGTTCGGCAATCTCGACGCGGCGTACCGTCCTCAGGTGATGCAGCTCAGCTTCGAGGCGCTGACGCCCTTCGTCGGTGAGGTAGTCAGTTCTAGGGTCCATGCCGAACGTTACTCCTTGTCCAGGAACAGTGGGTGCCGGCCCGGAACGGCGCCGTGGGGTGTCGAAGGAAACAGAAAAGAAGCGTCGCAGCCCACGGCCGGCTGCGCGCTCCGTTTTGGTGCCAGTGGTGTACTTATGTTTGGATTATAGCCTATGCCCCTCAGTTAGTGCAAGCCCCTACCCCCAGCGGTAGCCAGAGATAGGCAACCACATCACCCCGCGATGGCGCCAGAGTGGAGCTGCAGCCAGCGAAGCAGGTCGCTGCGGCGCAGCAAGCCAACCAGGCGACCGTCCTTCACTACCGGCAGCTGGCGGACATCATGCTGCGCCAGCCGGTTGAGCGCCTCAGTTGCTTCGTCATCGGGGTTGACGGTGACCAGGTGGTCGGCCCCGGTCATGATCTGGCGTACAGGTGTCATCTCCCAGCGGTCGCGGGGCACTTTGCGCAGATCCTCGACGGAGACGATGCCGATCATGGTGTCGCCGTGCATCACCGGGAAGGCGCGGTCATCGGCGCGCATGATGTGATCGTAGGCCAGCTCGCTTACGGTGACTTCCTCGGTCACGGTGGGTGGATCGGGTCGCATCATCTGCGAGACCGGCACCCCATCGAGGACGTCGCGGATGAGCACTTGCTGGTAGCTCTGCGATGCGGCGCTGTTGAGGAACCAACCGATGAAGGCGAGCCAGAGCCCCGCCACTACCCCAGTGCCGAAGATGGGAAGCCGGACCCCGAAAGCCATAGCTATGCCGGCCATTATGAAGGCCCAGGCAACCAGACGGCCCACGGCGGTGGCCCACTTGGTGGCTGAGACCAGGCTTCCGCTGGTGGCCCAGAAGATGGAGCGCAGCACACGACCACCGTCGAGCGGGAACCCTGGTATGAGGTTGAACACCCCCAGCAGCACGTTCACGGAGCCCAGCCAGAAGACTAGGAACGTCAGCGGGCCGAGGCTGCGAACGACTTCTAGCGGGTCGCTGGTTACCTGCCCCAGGCGGCCCACTGAGGCACCGGCGATGAGAGCCAGTACCGCGCCGATGGCGATACTCGTCAACGGACCGACGATCGCGGTGGCGAACTCGTCGCGGGCAGATTCGGGTTCGCGCTGGAGGTTCGACACGCCGCCGAACATGAATAGGGTGATGTTGTGAACGGGCATCCCCCGGGATCTCGCCACCAGCGAGTGGCCCATCTCGTGCGCCAGTACCGAGGCGAAGAACAGGAGCGCGGCTGCCGCAGCCAGGCCCCATACGGCGACCGGCGACCAGTCCGGCTGCGCCGCTCTCAGGAACGTGGCCAGGTTCCAGGTGACCAGCAGGAAGATGAAGAGCCAGCTCCAGTCGATGACGATGGTGATGCCGAGCAGCTTGCCGATTCGGATCCCGTTCCGCACGGCTCAACCTCCCTCCAATCGATCACTAGGGCGACTCCCATCCGCATGGCAGGGGTCTCCGGTATCCTGGTGCCACAATGCTAGCAGGACGCAGCCTGCATGTAAACGTCCGCCGGGGTCCCTTGGTATTGTTGACCAACAGCGAAACAGGCTTTATAAGGGTTGAGTGGCTGGTAGCGCAGACGGCCAAGGCTTGCGTCGAGGAGGACCACATGTGGAAGGAATTCAAGAACTTCATCGCTCGTGGCAACGCGTTCGACTTGGCGGTCGGCGTCATCATCGGGGCGGCGTTCGGGAAGATCGTCACCTCGCTGGTGGAGGACATCATTATGCCCCCCATCGGCCTGTTGTTGGGGAGTGTGGACTTCTCCAACCTCTACCTTAACCTCACCGGTCAGGAGTACCCGACCCTGGCCGCCGCCAAGGAGGCGGGAGCCGCAACCATCAACTACGGCGTGTTCCTGAACGCGCTCATCAACTTCCTGATCATCGCCCTCGTGATCTTCCTCTTAGTGAAACAGATCAACCGCCTCAAGGCGGCTCCTCCGGCTACGCCTACGACCAAGGAGTGCCCCTTCTGCCTGACCATGGTGCCCATCAAGGCCACTCGCTGCCCGGCCTGCACCAGCGAGTTGGAGACAGCCGGCCGAGTTAGGCCGAGCTAGGCCGAGTCAGGCCCTACCCCTCAGCGGGGGACCACGGGAGGCCGGCGCAGCGTCGGCCTCTTTGCTTCGCCGCCCCGGTCATGCGTTGTGCGATGGGCCGCAGCCTGCAATTGCCGTTCGTGGTGGTAGTCCGAA
>JAAYAV010000110.1 GCA_012719195.1 Anaerolineae bacterium
CATGGAGCCGGAGGGGTACTGGGCCAAGCCCGGGCCCGGGTACCTGCCCAAGTACCGCTCCACGGTCTGGTCGGTGATCGCGCTGGCGCAGCTGGGCGCTACGTCAGCCGCTGACGAGCGCGTGGGTCGGGCGTGCGAGTACACCCTCAGCCAAGGCCTGCGCGAGGGGGGTCAGTTCACTTCCGGCGGCGGACCGTCAGGTACGGTGGACTGCCTGCAGGGCAGCCTGTGTGCCTCTCTCTTGGACCTGGGCGTCGAGCCGGAGCGGCTCGAGGGCGCCTTCGAGTGGATGGCGCGCACCGTCACCGGCGAGGGTATGGCGAGCAGCGGCGAGCGAGATGCCCTGCGGCGCTACTACGCCAGCAACTGCGGACCGCTGTTCGCCTGCGGGGCGCACAACCGTACCCCGTGCGCCTGGGGCGGCGCCAAGGTCATGCAGGCCTTCGCCCGCTGGCCGCAGGAGCGACGAACGCCCCTGATTGAGCGGGCCATCGCGGCGGGGGTGGAGTTCTTCCTCGGCAGCGATCCGGTGGAGTGCGCCTATCCGCGCGGCTACAGTCCCAAGCCCAACAGCGCCTGGTGGAAGTTTGGCTTCCCCGTGTTCTACGTGGGCGATCTGCTGCAGGCGGCGGAGGCGCTGGTGGCGTTGGGCTGGGGCGCCGATCCCCGGCTGGCGAACACCCTGGCCTACATCGAGGGCAAGAGCGACGAGCAGGGCCGGTGGGCGCTGGAGTACGATTACTCCGGCAAGACCTGGACCGACTTCGGGCCCAAACGGCAGCCGAGCAAGTGGGTGAGCGTGCGGGCGCTGCGCGTGCTCGAGGGCGCGAGAACTCCAGGCGAGCTCGAGGACTGAGGCCAAGAGGAAGATGGGGTGAGCAACGACAGCGGGAGTGAGGACATCGCTGCGGCCGGCAGGCTGCTCGGCCTCGAGTTCACCGAGGTGGAATGGGAGCAGATGCGCCGCGGCGTGGAGGAGAACCGCGCCCGGTACGAGGCACTGCGGCGGGTACCGCTGGACTACCGGGTGGCCCCGGCCCCGGCCTTCCGGGTCGGTGCTGAGCCTGCGCGAACCGCTTCTGCCACGGCATCCGTGCCGCCGGAGCCGGACGAGATCGATCCGCCCGCCGATCCCGAAGATCTGGTCTATCTCTCGGTGGGCGAACTGGGCCGGTTGCTGCGGTCCCGCCGGGTGACGGCGGCCACCCTGGCTGAGCTGTACCTGGAGCGCCTGCGCCGCTACGACCCGTTGCTGCACTGCGTGATCAGCCTGACGGAGGAGCGCGCTCGGGAGCAGGCTCGCCGCGCCGACGCCGAGATGGCGGGCGGGCACTGGCGAGGGCCCCTGCACGGCATTCCTTGGGGCGCCAAGGACCTGCTGGCGGTGCGTGGCTACCCAACAACCTGGGGGGCCATGCCGTACCGCGACCAGATGCTGGAAGAGGACGCCACCGTGGTGCGGCGGCTGGACGAGGCGGGTGCAGTGCTGGTGGCCAAGCTGTCGTTGGGCGCGCTGGCCATGGGCGATATCTGGTTCGGTGGCAAGACGCGCAACCCCTGGAACCCGGAGACCGGCTCCAGTGGATCTTCGGCCGGGCCGGCGGCAGCAACGGCGGCCGGTCTGGTGGGCTTCTCCATAGGCAGCGAGACCTGCGGCTCCATCATCTCGCCCGCGGTCGAGTGTGGCGTCACTGGCCTCCGTCCGACCTTCGGACGCGTGAGCCGCTGGGGCGCCATGCCCCTGGCCTGGTCTATGGACAAGATCGGACCGATGTGTCGTTCGGCGGCGGACTGCGGCCTGGTGCTGGCGGCGATCGCCGGCGCAGACGGCAAGGACGTCACCGCGGTGGAGGCATCGTTTGCCCACCAACATGGCGGCGCCGATCTCCGGGGACTGACGGTGGGCTACCTAGAGGCTTCTTTCGGGCGGGAGCGAGAGAGCGCCGCCAATGATGCTGGCACCCTGGAGGCCTTTCGCGATCTGGGTGCCCGACTGCTGCCCATGACGCTGCCGGATCTACCCATCGAGGCCCTGTCCATCATCCTGATGGCGGAGGCGGCCGCCGCTTTCGATGAACTCACGCGTAGCGACCGCGACGAACTCCTGGTGCGGCAGGATGATGATGCCTGGCCGAACTTGCTCCGGCGCTCCCGGCTGATCCCGGCGGTGGAGTACCTGCAGGCGGGTCGGGTGCGCGCCCTGGCGCAGCGGGCGCTGGCGGAGCAGATGGAGACGGTGGACCTGTACCTAAGCCCGGCCGACGACGAGGCCAACCTGATGCTGACCAACCTCACCGGGCATCCGGCGCTGGCCCTGCCTAACGGACTGGCCGCCGACGGGACTCCCACCGGTATCACTCTGATCGGCCGCCTGTACGGCGAGGCGACGCTGCTGCAGGCGGGGATGGCCTACCAGACGAAGACGATGCATCACCGGCAGCGGCCGCCAGAGCGGCGCTAGCGTCATCGCCCGCGGGCCTCACAGGCAAAATGGGGCTCCGAGAGGAGCCCCATAATGTTGCCTTCAGCCCGGCCTAGTGGTGGCCGGAGGCGGAGTGGGTGGGCGAAAGCTAGCGCTGCGCCGCCTGCCGCCGTTCCTGCTGGCGGGCCTTACGGCGGGCGCGGCGGATTGCCTTGGCCTTGGCGATGCGCTCCTTCTCGCCCTTGGACATGTACCACCGGCGCTTGCGCACCTCAGACAGGATCTTCTCTTTCATCACTGACTGGCGCCATCGCTTGAGTAGCATCTCCTGAGATTCGCCGGGGCGAAGCTCTACGCGCATTCGAAATCACCCCCTCCCGCCTGTTAGTGGGCAACCGTTCCTGCCGGCTGCCATCAGCGCAGTTTCAAAGGATACAATCCGAGGACCAGGCTGTCAACAACGGCCCGGAATCGGCCGGGGTCTTTCGATTCCGCTTGCGGTGGTGTGGGGCGGGCATAGTAGTAGGGGCGGGACCGCTAGGCATGGCGGAGCTATGTCGCCCGTGGCCGCCCATTGGGGAGGGCAGACACAAGAGCCACGGGGTACCCCGGCTAGCGGTCCCGCCCCTACCAGAGACAGGCGCCCTCTCAACTAGCCGCCATCGCGGTCCTCACCGAGAGTGGAATGCCCACCTGCCCATCCAGAACCCATGAATTCTGGGGAATCGGCCGGTACCGGGCGGGCTTATCAGCGGGCCGCTTCCGGAGAGCGTGCCAGTTCTCCGCGGGGGTGACGGAAGTAGAGCCAGAACAGCAACGCTCCCGCCGCCATGAAGGCGGCGCCCAGCAGGAAGAGGGGCCCGTAGCCGGCCGCCGACACGATGTGACCACCAGCGAAGGCCATGGAAGCGCGCCCCAGGTTGACGGACATCATCACGGTGCCCTCCATGGTGGGCCGCCAGCGCGGTGGCACGAGCGACTGGCTGAAGACGGTGATGACGGGGCTGGCGATGGCGAAGAAGACGGTGGAGCCCAGGTAGCCGAGGGCAGCCGCCTCCCAGCGGGGCCACAGGGCCAGCGGCAGCAGGCTCACGCTCATCCCGAGCACGGTCGCCACGTAGGTGCGGGCATTGCCCCAGCGCCCCGCCAGGAAGGGCACTGCCAGCGCCGCCGGGATGGCGACCAGCTGGCTGATGGCCGACAGGGTGCCGATGAGGGCGGTGGGAGAGCCTAGGCCGTCGTCCATGTAGACGTTGAAGAACACGCGCGTGGTCCCCTGCCCGCAAGCCCTCACGAAGAGGATGGCCGCCAGCGTACCCATGACCGCCCACGGGGCGGCCGAAGGAGCCCCGGCTGGCCGCGCGGG
>JAAYAV010000527.1 GCA_012719195.1 Anaerolineae bacterium
AGGCTGGGGGACGAGGATTCGAACCTCGGCTAGACGATCCAGAGTCGCCTGTCCTACCGCTAGACGATCCCCCAACGGATAAATGGAGTATACTGTCCTGGAGCCCACGGTGCAACTAGGGGCTCGTCGCCGTCCAGGCGGCATCAGAGCGGCCGGACCACCCAGGCGCGGAGTGCATGAGCAGAGCCCCTATACCGAACGCTATCGCACGCCTACTGCGTGCCCTCCCCATAGACACTCCCGCCTTCGGCGCCATCCGTCGGCGCCACTTCGTCTACCTGCTTCTGCAGCAGTTCGCCGCGCTGGCGGCCACCTTCGCCATCAGCTTCGCGTCTCTCGCGAAGGTGGTCGAGGTGACCTCGTCGGGTATGCAGACGGCGTTCACCATCCTCTCGGTGGTGGTGCCGGGGCTGCTGTTTGGCCTGGTTGGCGGCGTGACGGTGGACCGAGTGAGCCGCCGCACCATGCTCATCGTGACTAACCTCGTCCGCGGCCTGATCGCCATGGCGGCACCGCTCTATCTGGGTCTGGCCCCGGTTGAGGTGGTGGTGCCGATCGTGCTGGCGGTGAACTTCATCCTCTCGGCGGTGGGCCAGTTCAACTTCCCCGCTGAGGCGGCGCTGATCCCTTACCTGGTCACCTCCGAGGAGTTGCTGGCGGCGAACTCCCTCTTCAACGTGAGCTACCTGGCGGCCATCGGGTTCGGTAGCGCTCTCTGGGGGCCGCTGTCCGTGCGCCTCTTGGGCGCGGAGTGGTCCTACTTCGGATCCGGCGTGCTCTACATGCTCAGCCTCATCCCGTTGTACCGCCTAGCCAAGGATGCGCCACCCCGTGAGCGGGCGGTGCGACCGAGCCGCTATGCCCGGCTCCGGCATGTGGCTTCCGTCGTGGCCGACGCCAAAGAGGGAGTGGTGTTCGCCGCCGGCAACACTCCCGTGGGGGTAGCCATCCTCGCGCTCGCGAGCCAGTCGGCCCTGGCTCTCGGGCTGGTGGCGGTGTTCCCGGTGGTGATGAGCAACCGCTTCGGCATTCCAGTGTATGACCAGCCGCTCCTAGTGCTGCCGGCGGTGGTCGGGGCCGGCCTGGGCCTGATGGTCCTGATCTCGCCGAAGGGTGGCCGGCAGCCGCGCTCCCGCTTGGTGGTAGGGGGCAACGCCTTGATCGCCGCGGGGCTGACGGTCATGACGGTGGCGCTGAGCCCGATAGACTGGGGCGTGCCTGGGCTTCTGGTCGCGTTTGCGATCATCGGCGCCGGCTTTGTGCTTGCCTACATATCGGGCAAGAGCGTCCTGCAGGAGGAACCGCCGGACTACCTGCGCGGCCGGGTTATCAGCCTGCAGCTGACGCTCAATAACCTGGTTTCGATGGTGCCCACCGTGCTGGCCGGATGGGGACTAGATGCCTGGGGACCTCTGGCGGTGTTCGGTGGCTTCACCGCCGCCTTCGCCCTTGTTACCGGATTCACCGGCTACCTGGTGCACCGAGCCAGGCCGGAGTATGAGTGATCGTCTGCCGCCGTGTTATAATGCGCCCCAACTGAGCCTGTATGGCAAGGAGTGCGAAGGAGATGGTCAGCAAGGACCTTCTAGACATTCTCGTCTGTCCCTTCTGCAAGACGAAGGTCGAGTTGCACGCGGATGGCTGGCTCTTGTGCCAGAATCCGGAGTGCCGGCGTAAGTACCCGGTGAAGGACGACATCCCGGTAATGTTAGTTGAGGAAGGAACCAAGTGGATAGACACCGAACCCGAATCGCTACCCGACCCCGCCTCGCTGCA
>JAAYAV010000111.1 GCA_012719195.1 Anaerolineae bacterium
CGCAGCCACCAGGTGTCGGCCTTGCCCCCGGCCAGGCGCGTGCAGTGCACCCGCGACTGCTGACCGGCCCCATTGCCGATCACCTGGCCGTCCTTCACCAGGCAGACCGAGTTGGATTGGGTGTACTTGAGGGTGATGAAGGCCACCACCATGTCTCGCTTGGCGTCCTCGCTGATCTCCTTCTGTTGGGTGACCACCTTGGCGAAGGTGTCGGCGCCGGGCAGGGCGTCGTTGCGCTTCTGCTCGAAGCGCACGCCGAAGACCTGGCGCGTCTCCTGCTGCGGCGGCACGTAGTCCGGGTCAATGCGGATCACCGGGTAGGCGCCGCCCTTCTTCTCCTTGAGGATCGCCAGCGCCTCCGGCTCGTAACCCGGCGCGATCACCCCGTCGGAAACCTCCCGACGGAGCATCTGTGCCGTGGGCACATCCACGACATCGCTCAGCGCCGCCCAGTCGCCAAAGGAGCACATACGGTCGGCACCGCGGGCGCGAGCGTAAGCCGTCGCCAAGGGCGAGAGCTCTCCCGAGACGAAGTAAGCCTGGCGCAGTTCGTCGGTAAGCGGCACTGCCACCGCCGCCCCGGCCGGGCTGACGTGCTTGAAGCTAGCCGCTGCCGGAAGGCCCACCGCCTGTCGCAGTTCGCGTACCAACTGCCAGGAGTTGAGCGCGTCCAGCAGGTTGATGTACCCCGGCCTGCCGCTGAGCACCTCGATGGGCAGCGTGCCCTCGTCCACAAACACCTTGGCCGGAGCCTGGTGGGGGTTCATTCCGTAGCGAAGACTCAACTCTTGATCGGCCATGTGCGCCGCCTCCCCGTCCATCACTGCCGCCCAATCTACAGCAACCACGGGCGCTCGCCAAGATGCCCGCGGCCGGCGTTCCTGCTTGCAGTTCGGCGTCGAGCCGGACCATCATGGGCGCATGAGACGAGCAGAACTGCTGCCGAACCACCCGGTGGGCGAAGGTGCGTTGCCATGAGGCGGAGTCTCATCTTGGCCGGCGTGGTAGCCGCGCTGTCCGCGATGCTCTGGGTGACGACCGCCGGTCCGGTTCCGGCGGTGCACACCATCAGTGCCGACGACGCCGTACTGCAGCAGGCGGCGCGATCCGGGTTTCGGACGATTGTCCAGCTGCTGGAGTGGCGACAGGTAGAGCCCGTGCCGGGCGAGTACTATTGGGAGTACGCTGATTGGCTGGTACGCGCCTGCGAGCACTACGGGCTCAACCTGGTCCTACGACTGGACCATCCGCCGGAGTGGGCCGTCCGCACCGGACACTCGCCGCCGGTGCAACTCGAGGCCTACGCCGCCTATGTCCAGAGGGTGTCGGCGCGCTACCGCGGCCGCGTGCAGGCCTACATCATCTGGAATGAGCCCAACCTGGCGGCGGAGTGGAATGGGCAGCAGCCCGATCCCGCCGGCTATCGTGCCCTGCTCGAAGCCGGCGCCGGAGCCGCCCGCCAGGGCGACCCGGGAGCCTTGGTCATCGCCGCCGGTCTGGCTCCCACCAACCAGAGCGACCCCCAGGCGATGTCGGACCTCGACTTTCTCCAGGCTCTCTATGCGCCCGGCCAGGGCACGACCTGGGACGCCCAGGCGGTGCACCCCTACGGCTTCGCCCAGCCTCCAATAGCGCCTGCTTCCGAACACCACGGCCTTGTGTTCAGCCGCCTTCACACCTGGCAGCAGCTGCTACGCGAGCAGGGAGTGGCAGCGATGCCCCTCTGGGTGACCGAGTTCGGCTGGACGGTGGGGCCCACCGATCCGGCGGACACCTGGCAAATGGTTACCTTGTCGGACCAGGCCGACTACCTCGCCGGCGCCTTTGCTCTGACCGCCCGCGCTTACCCTCGCGTGCCCCTACTCACGGTCTGGAACCTGGCGCCCCACTTGGCTCCCCATGACCCCATGTCCGGCTTCAGCCTGATAGATCCCGACGGGACGGTGCGCCCGGCGCTGGATGTGCTCGAAGACACGCGGCTTCTGCGCCGGTCGCGGGCCGCGAACGCTCTCCGGGCAATGCTCCGGCGCCTCACGTATCGGCCGGAATCGGTAGAGGCGCTGGCCGCCGACGTTATCGTGAGGCTCAGCGACACCGACATAGCCTATCCGCACTGGGCCAAACCGCATGGGGGTACGGCGCCGGCTCGAACCTGGGAGACTACCTTCTACCTTGACGATCAGGGGTCCGGCTCCTGGCGCCTCGTTCTGGAGACGATGCAGGTGGAGGAGCAGGCCAACCTCATCTACATCAACAACCACCGGCTGGACTCGGCCCTGCCGGTGATCGGCCGCACTCCGTTCACCTCGGTGTGGACGACCTCAACTCTTGAGGTCCCCGCCGAGTTCCTGCGCTCCGGCGCCAACGTTCTACGCCTGGAACTCAGCCCACGACCGCGCACGCAACAGGACATCCGCTACGAGGGCATGCAGGTCCGCCACGTGCGTCTGATGCGCTGACCAACTAGGGTTGGGTCCAGTAGAGGCCGTCGTCCGTCCCCGCCATCACGGTCCCGTCGGGAAGCACGAGAAGAGCGTACACGCTCCGGCCCTCCAGCCCCCAGGAGTGCCAGGTGCGGCCGCCATCACCGCTGCGCCACACTCCACGTCCCTCGGTCCCGGCTACAAGCAGATCGGGCCGCTCGGCCACGACCGCGATGCTGTACACGGTAGTCGCGTGCGGCAGCGCCATCCTTGACCAAGAGTCGCCACCGTCCAGCGTTCGCCAGGCTCCACTGGTGGTGCCAGCGTAGAGCGTGAACCCACTCACCGGCGAGGACGCCAGGGCGAATACCGTCTCACGGTCTAGCCCACAGGCTGCCCAGGAGAGGCCCGTGTCCTGGCTGCAGCGCAGTCCCTCAACCGTGCCCAAGTAGACGCTATCCGCTTCATCCGGCGAGAAGGCCAGGCTGTAGACGGACAGCGTCTCCAGCCCTCCATGCACTGGCGCCCAGGTGGAACCGCCGTCCACAGAGCGAAGCACGTTGTTTCCCCAAGAGCCGGCCCAAATGCTCTGCCGGCGGTGAGGGTCTGGCGCCACGCTGAAGATCACTTGCCGGCCCAGAGCCTCGGTCAGAAACGTCCACCGGCCGCCCGATTCGTCCCATCGGTACACGCCCCCGCCCGTACCGGCAAGGAGGTCACCCTCCGACCAGGCAAGTCCGTAGGTGGCGCCCAGACCCCCGTCATCGGTCAGTGGCTGCCACGGCGCCGCCGGGGAGGGAGCCTGGTA
>JAAYAV010000528.1 GCA_012719195.1 Anaerolineae bacterium
CCCCCGCCGAAGCCCAGGCTGTGGGCGAGGCCGGCCTTGGCCTGGAGGGACTGAGGCAAGGGGGAGCCGTAGGCGTTCCAGGCGTAGGCGTACCAGGGTGCCGCCACCGCCAAGACGACGAGCGTCTCGCGCCAGGGGAGACGGCGGCGGCGGGCCAGCAGCCAGAGTAGCAGCACGGCGGCCACCAGTCCGCCGTCCAGCCGGGTGACGGAGGCCACGCCGGCTAGGAAGGCGGCGGCGATGGTCCGGCCGGAGCCCGCCAGCAGGAGGGCCGCGAGGCAGACCAGGGCGTACAGCGGCGCCTCCATGCCCAGGTTGTCGCCAAAGGCGACGCTGGTGCCCACCAGCAGCAACGGAGCGAAGCTCCAGGCGGGGTCGTTGCGCCATAACCTTGCCAGGAGCAGCACCACCCCGCCCCAGGAGAGCGCCCCAAGCCACACCGACAGAGTGGGGAGGTCCAGGCCGAGGCGGGCGCCGGCTGCCAGCAGCAGGACGAAGAGAGGTGTGCTGGTGCCGAGGACCGGTTCGCCCAGGTTGTAGACCAGGCTGTGGCCCGCCGCCAGGTTCCGGGCGTAGCGGAAGGTGATGTAGGCGTCGTCGGCTAGGAGACGGTCGTGGCCGAGCAGCAGTGCCGTCACTGGGATGAGCGCCGCGACTGTGATGGCTCCCGGTAGCAGGCGCCGAGCCAGAGAAACGACTTGAGTTGGGCGGTTCGGGAGACTGGGCATGGGCTGCCGCCGGCACGATGTTGGGCCGAGTATACGCGCGGGGGCTACCGCCGGCGAGGCTGCTTGATCGTGGCGGTGGCCTTCCGTATACTCAGCACGAACTCGAAACCGGTTCCCCCGGCGAGGAGGAAGCCATGAAGAAGATCATAAACGACCCGTTTGCCTTCGTCGACGAGGTGCTGGAGGGCATCCTGTTGGCCTATCCCTGGCATCTCAAGCGGGCGGAGGGTGACGGACGGGCTTTGGTGCGGGCCGATGCACCGGTGAAAGGCAAGGTGGGCATCTGCACCGGCGGCGGCTCCGGCCACATCCCCGTGTTTCTTGGCTATGTCGGTCCCGGCCTCTGTGACGGCGTGGCGATCGGCAACGTCTTCTCTTCGCCGCCTCCGGACGCTATGCTGGCCGCCACCAAGGCGGTGGACGGGGGCGAGGGCGTGCTCTACCTCTACGGCAACTACGGCGGCGATGTGATGAACTTCGATATGGCGGCCGAGATGGCCGACATGGAAGGGATCACCGTCAAGACCGTGCTCGCTCACGACGATGTGGTATCAGCGCCGCCGGAGCAGTCCCAACGCCGCCGGGCGGTAGCCGGGCTGTACTTCCCCTACAAGATCGCCGGCGCCTGTGCCGCCGAGGGCAAGAGCCTGGACGAAGTGGCCTCAGCCGCACAGCGCGCCGCTGACCTGACTCGGAGCATGGGCGTGGCCCTGTCTTCGTGCACCGTCCCCGCCGCCGGCAAGCCGACCTTCGAGATCGGCGAGGACGAGATGGAGTTAGGCATGGGCATCCATGGCGAGCCCGGGCTGGAGCGCTCCAAGCTCAAGCCCGCCGACGAAATCGCCACCGCAATCGTGGAGCGGGTTGTGGGCGACCTCCCCTTTGCTCGCGGCGACGAGGTAGCGGTACTGGTGAACGGCCTCGGCGCGACCCCGCCCGAGGAGCTGTTTGTCCTCTATCGCAAGGCCTATCAGCTCCTGAGCGACCACGGCATCAGGATCTACAAGGCCCTGCTAGGCGAATACGCCACCTCCATGGAGATGGCCGGCGCCTCCATCAGCCTCCTCAAGCTGGACGACGACCTGAAGCGATGGCTGGACGCGCCGCACTTCTCGCCCTTCCTTCTGCAGCAGCGG
>JAAYAV010000112.1 GCA_012719195.1 Anaerolineae bacterium
CAGGCGCTGGTGGATCGCTGGTACAAGCTGATGAACCGGCACTTCTGGTCCTGCTCCCTGGAGGCCTTCCGCTGCCTGGGAGAGAGCTACGTGCAGGACGCCCGCTTCACCGCCTTCTACGAGAACGTCAAGCCGGGCCTGGCTGTCTTCATGCGAGACGCGATGAAGGCATACAGCGACCGTCTGGAAGCTCAGGCCTAGAACCGGCGCGGCCTCCGCTCGCCGAGCGGGGGCCGCATGTTTCCTCGAACGATCGTGACACGCTCTACCCCTTCCATCGCCTCGGAGAGAGGGCGGCCCGAAGGCGCCGAGGCCTCAGTCGGCGGCCAGCGCCAAGTCCCTCAGCCGGCGGTCGATCTCCAGCAGCAACTCGGTCGTCACACGCTCCTCGCGCTGGAACTGCTCCCGCACCAGGTCATCAATAAAGACCTCAAGCTGCACCCTCACCGATGTGGGCGTAGCCTCCACGAGATTGGCGGAAGGCACTTGCCAGCGGCCCACGCGCAGCAGGAAGGTATCGGAGAAGTGGCGTTCGAGAGTGGCGATCTTGTCATCCAGGCGGTACTCGTTCTCGCCCTCGATGCCGTCCAGGTCCTGCAAGGCCAGGAGCCCGCGGTAGACATGGAGGATGTTGCGGTGCCAGATTGACCAGAGGCGCCAGTAGTCCATGTAGTTGGCCCGGTCCACGAAGTGGGCGCGCAGCACCGCCTTGTCCGCCTCGGTGTCGGAGGAATGGACGCGAGACACGTCCTCTCGGCGGGCCAGCGGGGCGAGCGAACCGCCGTTGGTGGGGCAGGCGGCGACCAGGTCCAGATCGAGGACGTAGGTCTGGTCGAGCCGGGAGCGGACGGCACAGATGGGGCAGTTTCGGCACCCCTCGGCGGATAGCTCGTATTGGGTGATCTTGAGCCAGTACATCCAGGCGGTGATCTGTTCCACCAGGGTGTCATACTGATCCAGGAGCTCACCGGCCTTGGATCTGATGCCCTCCCGCTCACTGTCGTTCAGGCCGCCGTCCTCAAGATCGGCCGTCCGCTTCATTAGCATGAGGAGTTCGTGGCTGAAGCTCTCCGATGAGTATCGCAGGTGGTGCTCCGTCTCCAGGCGAAGCATCTCTCCTTCCAGCCTCTCCGCCTTGTGGCGCAGATGCTCGCTTTCCTCCAGCGCCGCCGGGCCGGCATCGCCCATCGCCGGAACGCGGGCGCTCTCCCGCCGTATCTCCCCCAGCCGGCGGGTCATAGCTGCCTTCTTGACCGACCACAGCCCCAGGATGTTGGGGTGGGCGTTGCAGACTTCCTCGATGGCGGCCAGGGCGGCGGAGAGGTCAATCCGGCGGTCCAGGCTGAGGGGCAGGACCAGGCGCAGCTCGAGGCTGGGCTTGGTCATGTTGACGATGTTGGTGGCGGCCAACTTGGCGTTGGGGATGTAGATGAGCACATGCCGCTTGACGTCGTAGAGCTGCGTGACGCGGATGCCGACCCGGCGTACCTGGCAGATCTTGCCATCGTCCAGCAGGAGAAGGTCGTCCTGGCGGAAGGGGTTGTCCAGCACCATGTAGGTGCCGCTGAATAGGCCCTGCAACGGCTCCTGAAAGAGATAGCCGATGACCAAGCCGAGCAGCCCGAGGCCGGTCAGGAGGGAGGCCAGGTTGCCGCCCAGGGTGGCCACCACAGCATTGGCCAGGGCGACGATGATGATCACCGGCCCAATGCGGCCCAGGATGGGGATGATAATGTCGTCGGCTTGGCTATCGGACTCGAGCACCTTCGGCCGCAAGTAGGCGATGACGACGTCGTAGAGGACGCGCCAGCCCACATAGGCCAGCGACATGATGGCCACGCCCCGGTACAAGCGCTGCAGGGTGTCGCTGGTAGGAGAGGCGCCGAAGGCCAACTCCCAGGAATGGAGCAGCCCGTAGGCCACCACCAGCGCCACCGCCGGCTTGCGCACGATCCCCACCAGGATGTCGTCCCAGAGAGTGCGGCTGCGGCGCGACAGGCGCATGACCGCCAACCGGCCCAAGGCAAACACCGCGAAGGCAACCAGCAGCCACACGAGGAGATTCACGAGGAAGGTGGGCAGCGGTCGGCCGAGCCACTGTAGCGGCTCGGGCAGGGCAAGGTAGCTTCCGAGGATATTAAGCAACCGATCCTCCTCGACTATCGCGGTTGGCCTATGGCCGAGCAGCTTGTCCCAGAACGGCGTCACTTGGCAAGCGCGTCAGTCCGCCGCGAGCGGGCCGACGATCCGACTCCGGAAACCATCGCCCCGCCGACAAGTGCCTCGCACCGAGCGTTCATGCCCAATCTTCGGCCGCAGAGAGCCTGGGCCTTAGCGGCCGTTCTTTGGCAGCGTCCGCCCTAGAGCGCCACTACCCCCGGCACCGACCGCACCA
>JAAYAV010000113.1 GCA_012719195.1 Anaerolineae bacterium
GACGCACATCGCTGAGGACGGAGTAGGCGGCGGGATTGTCTCCCTGGCCGATCTCCACCTTGTAGAACTGAAAGCCTTCGATGCTGGCGACGCCGTTGATGGTCACGGTGCCGGAGACGGTGGAACCGGCCACGGGCGAGGAAATGGATACCCCCGGGTGACCGCAGCCGGAGATGGCCGCCATCTGGGGCGCCGGGGTGGCGGTGGGGGCGGGCGTGGCGTCCACGGTGGGTGTGATCGTGGGCGAAGGAGCGCTGGTGGGGGTAGCGGTAGCGGCCGGAGCGGAGGCGCTGTCGATCTGGGCCGGCTGCGAGATCCAGGGAGTGGCGGTGGGCGTCGGAGTGATGGTGGCCACCGTTACGGCGCCCGCATCTACCCGGCGATCCTCCGGCTCGGGCAGGAGCGGTACCAGGTGCTCGTTGGCCAGGTTGAGACCGGCGATCAGCAGCAGCATGAACAGACCCAGCCGCAGGTCGCGGAAGGTGCGACGGCGAGCCTGCTCCCGCTCCAGGCCGAAGATGGCATGACGCCACTCACGGCGGGCCAGCACCGCCTGGCGGAAGAACCAGAGCGATAGGAGAGCGAGGAGCGCGGCTAACCAGAGCCAGTTGTCCGAGATGCTCCGGATGAAGACAACCATGGCGGGACTACCCCTTGGGAGTGGAGGTAGTCTACCTGAGCGATCGCGCCGCGGGCAATCCGGGGAGGCCTACATAACTTATGCGTCGAGGTGAAGGCTAGGGCAACCGGGGGATCGACTCTCGCAGGAGGGCAGCCATCCGCTCAGACACCGCCAGGCTCATGCGCGTGACTTCCTCGTGGGTGGGGGGCTCGGGGGCAGCGGCCACGTTGGTGATTGCCGACAGCCCGAGGACGCGCCCCCCGAGGCCGAAGGCAGCGGTGGCCTCGGGCGCCGTGGACATGCCCACCGCGTCGGCGCCTAGGGTCCTAAGGAAGCTGCGCTCAGCCGGCGACTCATAGGAGGGGCCGTGCACCATGCAGTACACGCCCTCGCGGAGCGTCAGTTTCAGGCGTTGTGCGCTATCCCGTACCGTCTGGGCCAGCGCGGGATCGTAGAGGCCATCGTGGCCCAGGAAGCGGGGCCAGGGGTAGCGCTCGGGGCCGGGAGCCCCCGCTCTCGGGTAGCCAAGCAGGCCGGGGAGGCTGATCTGGTCGGTGATGAGCATGATGTCGCCGGCGGAGAGATCCGGGGCGAGGCCGCCCGCCGCGTTGGTGACCACGAACCGCCGGACGCCGGCCTCGTGGGCTAGGTGAACCCAGGCGGTGGCGTCCCACAGGGAGTGTCCCTCGTAAAGGTGCAGCCGTCCCTCGAAGGCGATCACCCGCCGGTCTCCCACTCGGCCCACGGAGACGTTTCCGCTGTGGCCGGAGACTCCGGCGCCGTGCAGGCCCAGGTCGGCGAAGGAGGCGACGACCTCGAGGCCGAGGTGGCGGGCGACCGGTGCGAGGCCGCTACCCAGGCTGATCGCCACCTGTGCCTCGCCGCCGGCGAGCGCTGCCAACCGAGAGCTGGCGGTCACCGGAGCTCCGCGTCGCGGTCCTGGATCGCGCGGGCGATACGGGCGTAGACCTGGGTGCTGGTGGGGCTGGCGTGACCGAGCAGGTGCTGCACCTCGGCCAGGTTGGCGCCCCTCCTGAGCTTGGAGGCCGCAGCGGAGTGGCGCAGGGTGTGCGGCGTGATGTTACCCTTGAGTCCGAGTTGGCTGGCGTAGTCCTTGATCACCAACCATAGACCCTGGCGGCTCAGGCGCTCGCCACGATGATTGACGAAGAGGGCCTTCTCTGCCTCTGCCTGTACCATCTCCCCGCGGCCGAGTTCCAGATAGTCGGCCAGCGCCTCCCGGGCGGAGCCGGGGAGCGTGACCACTCGTTGGGTGGCCGGGCGGCTCCCGCAGCGGACCGAGCCGGCGCGCATGTCCACGTCGTCCAGGTCCATTGCAGTCAACTCGCTCACCCTCATGCCGGTGGCATAGAGGAGCTCCAGGATGGCGCGGTCCCGCAGACCCTTGGGCTTGGGGTTACGCCCGGGTAACTCGATGAGGTGGGTGACCTCGTGATCGCTGAGGGTCCTCGGGGTGCGGCGGGCGACCTGGGGTGAGTCCAACCCATCGGATGGATCCTGGGGCAGGACGCCGGCGCTAACCAGGTAGTGGCAGAAGGATCGGACGCTGGCGAGCTTCCGGGCGATGGTGCTCGCCTGATGGCGCCGGTTGACGCGCATGTCCGTCCAGAAGCCGACGATGTCGGGCTTGGTGAGGCGCCGCCAGTCGGAGACCTCGCGTGAGGCAAGGTAGTGGGAGAGTTGCGTGAGGTCGCTGCGATAGGCCGAGATGGTGTTTTCTGAGTACTTCTTGTTCTCTTTCAGATAGACCAGGAACCGTTCGATCCCTTTCTCCATTGTCCGTCCCTTCTCCCTCTGCAAACACGACGGCCGCAGCCATGTCTGATGCGGTTATGTATGCAGGTCTGGTGCCAGTTGACATATTGGGAGGGGCTAACCGGTGGACATCGACCGGGTCGATGGCTAACATGTCGTGGAAGCTTCTGGTGGGGAGGGACAGTGGACCGGTTCACGTTGCCCAAGTTGGAGCACCGAATCGCGGAAGTGGAGACGATGGTGTACCGCCGGCGCTACCCGGTTCACCCGGTCCGGTGGATGGACGGGTGGGACGAGGAGGCCCTGGGGCCGGGTTTCACGGATGGGCAGTGGCCCGAGGTAGCTATCCCGCACCGTTGGGGCGGCCGAGACATCAAGGCCACCGCCCGGGTGCGGTTCGAGGTCCCGCCCGGCTGGCGCGGTGAGCCGGTGGCCCTCCGGGTGGACTTGTCCCAAGGACTGCACGTATCGGGGCCGGACGCCACCGCCTACCTGGACGGCAAGCCGATTCAGGGGGTTGACGTCTACCACCAGGAAATACTCCTGCCGGGTGACCTGACGGCCGGGGAGCACGTGCTGGCGCTGGAGGCTTACAGCGGAACGAGGCCGGACCAACACTGGTTCGGCGGCGTCGATCTTGTGTCGATTGATCTCGAGGTGCGTGCCTACTACTACGACGCCAAGGTGGCCCTGGACGCGGCCCGCCTCCTTCCCGAGGACTCCTACGATCGCGTCCAGATCATCAACGCGCTTGAGCGCTCGGTGCGAGAACTGGACTTCCACGAGCCCTTGGGTGATGCCTTCCGGGCATCGGTGACGCGGGCGCGAGCCGTCCTGCGCGAGGACCTATACGGTCGGGAGTGGCCGGGGGAGCGGCCCGAGGTGGTCGGGGTGGGCCACGCTCACATCGATGTGGCCTGGCTTTGGACGCTGCTGCACACCCGCAAGAAGACGGTTCGCACCTTCCTTACCGCCCTCCGCCTGATGGAGCAGTATCCGGAGTACCGCTTCCTGCAGTCGCAGCCGCAGGTCTACGAGTTCTTCCGCCGGGACTGCCCGGAGGAGTATGAGGAGATCAAACGGCGGGTGAGGGAGGGGCGCTGGGAGCCCACCGGAGCCATGTGGCTGGAGGCAGACCTGAACATCACCGGCGGCGAGTCGCTGGTGCGACAGATGCTGCACGGTAAGCGGTTCCTGCGCGAGGAGTTCGGAATCGAGTCCGACATCCTCTGGTTGCCGGATGTGTTCGGCTATACCTGGACGCTGCCGCAGATCATGGCGCGCAGCGGCGTGAAGTACTTCATGACCACCAAGATCAGCTGGAACGAGTTCAATCGCCTGCCTTATGACACCTTCCGCTGGCAAGGGCTGGACGGCACCCAAGTGCTGGCGCACTTCATCACCACTCCATCGCAGTCGTGGTTCGCCACCTACAACGGCCGACTGACGGCGGCCGAGGTGAAGGGCACCTGGGACGCCTACAAGCAGAAGCGGCTGCATTCCTCGCTCCTGCACGCCTTTGGCTTCGGCGACGGTGGCGGCGGTCCCTCGGCGGATATGCTGGAGACGGCGCGCCGCCTGGCCGACATGCCCGGTCTGCCCCGCTACCGAATTGGCCGAGCGGATGAGTTCTTCCGCGATCTGGAGGCGGTACGGGAAGAGGCGCCGGTGTGGAACGGGGAGCTGTATCTGGAGTTCCACCGCGGCACCTTCACCTCCCAGGCACGCACGAAGCGACTGAACCGAAAGAGTGAGCTGGCCCTGCACGAAGCCGAGGCGCTGGCAGGCATGGCACTGCTGCACGGTGGCGAGTACCCGGCGGACGCCCTGCATCAGCAATGGCAGACAGTCCTTCTCAACCAGTTCCATGACATTCTGCCCGGGTCGTCCATCGGTGAGGTGTACGCCGAGTCCTCGGAGCAGTACGGGCAAGTCGTCCGGGAGGCCGGTGCGGTGAGCGGCCGCGCTCAGGCCCACCTGGCGGAGCGCGTGGCGACTGAGGTGGACTCGGTGCTGCTCTTCAATACGCTCGGTCAGGCGCGCAGCACGGTGGCGCAGGTGCGCTTGCCCGAGGACCGCCCTGATCTATCGCTGGCCGAGGAGGACGGGAGCCCGGTGGCCACTCAGACGCTCGAGGATGGGAGCGTACTCCTCAGCGCTCGGGACGTGCCCGCCTATGGATGGAAGAGCTTGCGGGTGGGCGCGCCGGCCGGGCAGCCGAACCCGCTCCGCGCCGAGGTAGGCCGGCTCGATAGCCCTGCGTTGAGCGTGCGCTTCGACGAGGCGGGCTGCATCACCTCTCTGGTGGACAAGTCCACGGGCCGAGAGGTGATCGCCGAGGGGAAGCGCGGCAACCTGCTCCAGCTCTTCGAGGATAAGCCGCTGAACAACGACGCCTGGAACATAGACGTTTTCTACGAGGAGAAGTCCTGGGACCTCACCGACACGGCCGAGTGTCGCGTCGTGGAGACGGGGCCCGTGCGAGCGGGGCTGGAGTTCCGCCGGCGCTTCGGCGACTCTACCCTGGTTCAGAAGGTCTACGTCTACGCCGACGTGCCGCGGGTGGACTTCGAGACGTTCGTGGATTGGCACGAGCGCCATACGCTGCTCAAGGTGGCCTTCCCGGTGACGGTGCTCAGCCCCCGGGCGACCTACGAGATCCAGTTCGGGCAGATCGAGCGCGCCACCCACCGCAACACCAGCTGGGACTACGCCCGCTTTGAGGTGCCGGCACAGCGCTGGGCCGACCTGTCGGAGGGTGACTACGGTGTCAGCCTGCTCAACGACTGCAAGTACGGTTATGACATCCGCGACAATGTGATGCGCCTCTCTCTTCTCAAGAGCGCCACCTCACCGGACCCAGAGGCCGATCAGGGCGAGCACCACTTCACCTACTCCCTCTATCCTCACACGGGAGACTGGCGGTGCGGCACGCTTGCTCAGGCGGCGGACCTCAACCTGCCGCTAGGCGCACGGTGGGAGGCCGGACATGGGGGTAACCTGCCGGCCACCTGGTCGCTGGTGACGGCGGACCAGGACAATCTAGTGATTGACACCGTCAAGAAAGCGGAGGACGACGACTCGTTGGTGATCCGCCTCTATGAGGCCATGGGCCGCCGGGGACGGGGCACCCTTCGTTTCGGAGCGCCTGTGGTCGCCGCGAGCGAATGCAACCTCATCGAAGACGGCGAGGAGCCGGTGCCGCACAACGGGGCCACGATCGACGTCGACTACCTGCCCTACGAGGTCCGCACCTTCAAGGTGACGCTCGGCTAGAGAATGAGCATGCAGTCGCCGAAACTGAAGAAGCGGTAGCGCTGCTCCACCGCCTCGCGATAGGCGGCGAGGATCCGCTCGCGCCCGGCGAAGGCGGATACGAGCAGCAGCAGCGTCGAGCGAGGAAGGTGAAAGTTGGTCAGGAGGGCGTCCACGGCCCGGAACTGATGGCCGGGCAGTATGAACAGGGACGTATCACCGCTGTAGGGGATCAGCAGAGAGCTGGTCCCCTGCTCTTTGGCGGCGGCAGCAGCAGTCTCCAGGGTGCGGACGGCGGTGGTACCGACGGCCACGATGCGCCGGCCGTCGGCCTTGGCCCGGCTGATCCGATCGGCCACGTCGCTCGGGACCTGACACCACTCGGTGTGAATGGCGTGCGTAGCGGGGTCGTCCTCGGCCACGGGCCGGAACGTGTCTAGGCCCACGTGCAGGGTGACGTACTCGATGTCCACGCCACCCTCCCGCAGCTGATCCAGGTACTCAGTGGTGAAATGGAGACCGGCCGTGGGTGCGGCGGCTGAGCCGGCGTCGGAGGAGTACACCGTTTGGTAGCGCTCCGGGTCTTCCAGGCGCCGGTGGATGTAGGGTGGCAGCGGCATGGCCCCGTAGCGGTGGAGCCAGAGCTCTGGTGGCTGGTCGAACTGCAACCGCCTTCCACCCGCCGGGGTGATGTCGAGGACGGCGGCCGTGGGCCCGTCACTGCCGACCTGGAGCGTCGTCCCCAGCGGCACGCGCCGCCCCCGAACCAGGGACTCCCAGGTACCGTCGCCGAAGCGACGCACCAGGAGCAGTTCCACTCTGCCGCCGCTGGGCAGCTTGCGCGCCTCAAGCCGGGCCGGGAGCACGCGGGTCCGGTTGAGCACCAGTACGTCACCGGCGACGAGGTAGCGGCCCAGGTTGCGGAAGGCGCGGTGGGTGACGGCGCCGGAGGCGCGATCCAGGACCAGCATGCGCGAAGCGTCTCGCGGCTCGAGTGGTGTCTGGGCGATGAGCTCGGGCGGCAGCTCGTAGTCGAAGTCCGTGGTCAGCAAGTGGGTGCTTCTCCCGCGCGTCCGACGGGGAGCTTGGTGTAGCGCTCGAACTCGCTGTAGAGGCAGCCGCAATACTGCTGCCGGTAGAGGTCGTACTCGCGTACCCGCTGCGAACGGACGTTCCAGCCTCGGCGGAAGTTCTCGAAGTAGAACTGCACTCCATGTGCGTCGGCCGCCGCTTCGCCTGCCTCGCGGATGAGGGCCTGGTCCTGATAGGGGCTCACCAGCAGGGTGGTGGTGAAGACCGCGATCCCCAGGCGGGAGGCGCAGGCGGCCGCTGCCTCCAGCCGCAGACGGTAGCAGACGCGGCAGCGGTCACCGGAGGCCTCGCGTCCGGCAACCTGGCGCAGGAAGTCCACCATCTGGTAGCCGGGCTCCCACTCCACGGGTAGATCGACGCGCTGGGCGTACCCCACCAGGCTGAGACGACGCGCCTCATGCTCCTGCCACGGATGGATGTTGGGATTGCTCCAGTAGCCTCGTACCGTGAAGCCGAGTTCGCGCAGACGCTCCACCGGGTAGGTGGCGCAGGGAGCGCAGCAGATGTGCAGGAGAATCTCTCCCGCCGGCCGCTGCCGGAGGTCATGGTCAGGTGCGCTATAGGCGTGCATGGCCCGATTATAGCATCTGAGTGGCCTAGGAGTGCATCGCGAGCTGTAGCCGCGTCCGTGCTGCCTGGTGGGGACGATTGCGTTCCGCGCACCGGGCAGTAGGGCGACGCCGGAGGGCTTACGGGGAGGGTATGGGCTTGGACGATGATCGTGCGGGACCGCTGGGCTGCGGCTGCGCCTTGCTGCCCGGCCTGATCCTGGGCCTAGTGGTGTTCCTGGCCGTGGGACTGATGTTGGCGCCCGATGTCGGTGCCCGGTCGGGGGCCAGTACCAGCGACGGCGTCCGGATGAGCGTGTCTCTGTCGGAGGAGTACTTAGGCCGGCTGGTGGCTGCGTCTCTCGGGGGCGGCCCCATCGAGGGAGTCGAGGTAGACGCCCGACCCGGCAACGAACTGGCCGTCCGTGGGAGTGTAGTTGTGAGCGTGCTAGGCCGGGCGTTGGGGCTACCCCTGTCGTTCCAGGTGCGAGTAGCCCTGCAGGGCGAGGCGATCAGGTTGTACATGCCGGAGGACGGTGCGCCAGAGGGCATGGATGAGGCGCAGCTAGCCTCACTGAATCCCATGTTGTTGCGCATGGCCATCAACCTGCAGCGGGAGATGGAGCGAGCGGTGGGGTCGGGATGGACGATCGAAGCTATCGAGACCGATGAGGACTCGGTGGTGCTGGTGCTGCACGGGGATGGAGGGGCCTCGTGAGGGGCTTCCTGGGTGTGCTTGCCGGGCTGATCATTGGGGCGGCCATCTCGTTTGCGGTCCTTGCGGCAGCGGTGACGGCGGCCAACACTGATCCGGAGTGCCATGTATCGGCCCCGGACGGCTGGCTGATCCAGGTGGTCGTTCCCTGGTCCGAGGTCCAGCGGGAGGTCTCCTCTACCAGACTTCCCGTCGCCGGAGGGTCGCTGACTATCGAGGCGGTGGAGCCGGCGCCTTGCGGCCGCGCTCAGGTGTGGGCCGCCTGGGAGGGGGCCGGTGTGGGCACCGGAGGGCTGGGCCTGACCTTGGAGAGCACGGGGGATGCCAGCCGGCTGCGGCCGGTGGAGGTCGCCGTGGGGCGGTTACGGGTCTCGCTGAGGCAGGTGCCCGACTCCTGGCTGGATCGCCTGGCCGCTCCGGTGGCCCAGGCCGGGGGCGCAGCGTTGGCGCGGCGACTCCAGGGCGAAGGCATGGGGCTGTGCGGCCTAGTGGGGCTTGAAGAGGGGCTGGCGCTGTTCCTGTGCGCGGCTGATGACTAGCGCGGCTGCGTTCAGGGTCTTCGCTTTGGCATTCATCGCCGGGAAGCCGTGGGCTGCGGTAAAGTGATTGGAGGATGGCGGGAGCGCTATGGACCTGATTCGTGCCGCCAAGCTGCTGGTTGGCAAGATCAGCAGAGACTATGCCGACGACGTCTCGCTCGTTGTTGTCATGGGATCGTACGTTCACGGAGCTACTCACGCCCGCTCGGACCTCGACCTGTACCTGGTACCCAAGACCAGCCGGGGCTACAACCTGGGCTTCACCTTCATCCTCAATCGGATCGGATTCGACTTCTGGGCCGTTTCCTGGGAGCGGCTAGAGCGCATCGCCGGCAACGAGGAACAGAACGCGTCCATCATCACCGATGGCGAGGTGCTGTACTGCGCGAGCGAGGACGACGGCAGGCGGTTCGAGTGCCTGCGCGAGAGGGCGCAGCGTGTCGGCGATAGAGCC
>JAAYAV010000114.1 GCA_012719195.1 Anaerolineae bacterium
ATGCCCAAGCTGAACGGAATCGAGGCCACTCGCGCCATCAAGGCCGCCCAGCCCGAGGTGCACGTCCTGGTGCTCTCCGCCCACGAGGACGAGACCTATGTCTTTCCGCTGCTGGAAGCGGGCGCGGACGGCTACCTGCTTAAGACGACCAGTGGCCACGAGTTGGCCCAAGCCATCCACAGCGTAGCCCGGGGGCAGAGCGTCTTCGACTCGCAGGTCATGGGCAAGGTGGTCGGGCACCTGCGTGGCAAGCGACAGACCTACTCCGGCGAGGGCATGGTCGAGGCGCTGACTGAGCGGGAGGTGGAGGTGCTGCGCGCCCTGGGCACCGGTAAGTCAAACAAGGAGATCGCCGCCGACCTCTTCATAAGCGCCTACACCGTTCAGGTGCACGTCCGCAACATCATGGGCAAGCTGGGCGTCAGCAGTCGCACCGAAGCGGTCTCCTATGCCCTCCGGCAGGGCTGGCTCAAGGTGGACGACCTGTGACCTTTCGGCTGCCCCGGTGGTTCGAGCGGCTGGGATTGCGCGCGCGGCTGCTGCTGGCGAGCCTGGTTCCGTTGGTGCTGGTGGGGGCGGTCGCGCTGGGCCTCGGCGCCCACGCCCTCAGCACCACCGGCCGCGACCAGGCGTTGGAGCGGCAGGCGGTGCAGGCTCGGGTGGCGGCCGCCGGGCTGTACGGCAGCCTGAAGGGTTACCTGCGCTTGCTGCAGGCGACCGCCGCCGAGCTGTCGCTGTACCACGGGAACGTGGAGCGCCAGCAACAGGTGCTTTGGGACCGCGCTCATCTCCTCAGCGTCTTCAGCGGTGGGGTGGGGCTGATCGACCACGGAGGCAATGTCCTGGCCGTTACGCCCACCGCTCGCACCTCGCTGGGCCTGAACCTCGCCTTCCGCTACTACTTCCGTGCCGTCACCGGCACGAACGAATCAGTGCTGTCGTCGGTCTTCGCCGAGCAGCCCAGCGGCGCGAGCGCCGTGGTGATCGCCGTACCGGTGGACGAGCCTCTCGACCATCTGGGCGTGCTGGCGGGGCAGTTCCTGCTGCGCAACAACGACTGGGTGCGCGAGCCGTCGCTGCTCTCGCCGCCCGTCGGTGGGGCGATCTACCTCATAGACAGCGCCGGCAACGCTATCTACCACTCCGATCCGGCGCTGATCGGGCGCAACCTGTCCCACGACGTAGCGCTGATGGACCTGGTCTCTCAGGCTCGCGAGCGCAGCCTGGTGCACCGCGACGAGTACGGCGGCGAGGCCCTGCTGCGCGGCTTCTCCCCCATTGGAGACGCCGGTTGGTACGTGGTCGTGGAGGAACCGTGGAGCAACGTCGCCGGTCAAGTCTCCCGCTACCAGTGGGCCCTGGCCCTCCTGGGTGGCCTGGCGGTGCTCATGGTGGGAGCGCTCTTGGCCGCGGCCGCCCGCCGAGTGGTGCGCCCGCTGGACGCCCTGGTGGCCGAGGGTCAGCGGGTGCAGGCGGGGGCGGCCTTCCGGCCTTTGTCGGTCACCGGCCCGAGCGACGTTCGCGCGCTCCTGGAGGCAGTCAACGGTATGCTGGCGCGGCTGGACGAGCAGCAGGCGGCACTTCGCCGCTACGCCCTGCAGGTGCTGCGGGGTCAGGAGGAGGAGCGCCTGCGCCTCTCGCGCGACCTGCACGACGAGACGGTGCAGGACCTGGTGGCGCTGAACCAGCGGCTGGACTTGCTGCACCACCGGCTGCACGAAGACGCGGAAGCGAACGAGGAGTTGGACCGGTTCCAGGAAACGCTGCAGACGGCCATTGCCGAGGTGCGCCGGCTGAGCAACAACCTGCGGCCCCATGTCCTGGAGGACCTGGGGCTGAGCGCGGCCCTACGCGCCATCACTCACGACCTGGAGCGGCAGATGCCGAGCGTACAGGCACACAGCGAGGTGGTGGGCCAGGAGCGTCCCCTGCCCAGGGAGCTCGAGCTGACCGTCTACCGAATCGCCCAGGAGGCGCTGGCCAACGTCCGTAAGCACGCGCCGGCGGCGACAAGGGTCAGCGTGGCTCTCATCTTCGAAGCGGACGCGCTGGAGTTGGTGGTGGAGGACGACGGCCCCGGGTTCGACGCCGACCAGAGCCGCTCCGCCGGCGGCCACCTGGGCCTGACGGGCATGCGGGAGCGAGCGCAGTTGTTCGGCGGCGGGCTGAGCATCGAGTCGGCGGCCGGGCAGGGGACGACGGTGTTTCTGCGGTTGCCCACGGGCGAGGTGGCCTGAGGTCTAGGCCGACCTTACGCCTTGCCGGCCTTCTCAGTGAAGTAGACGTGGTCGCAGCAGTCGTGGCCCTCCATCAGCGTCTGGGTCCGCTCGAAGCGGATGGCGGGGTTGAAGGCGGCCGCCGCCGGCCCGTCGTTCCGGCAGATCCAGAGGCCGATGTCCTCCGCTCCCAGTTCGCGGAACACCTCCGCCCAGAGGCAGCGGGTGTAGCGGTAGGCTTGTCGGGTGTCACTGTCCTCCAGCTTCTCCCACTCGTGCGAGCCGCGGCAGCCTGCCTCCAGGGCGGAGCAGAAGGCACGCAGGCTGTTGTCGGTGACGGCTTGGCCGCGGGCGCGGTTGCCGCGCACCGTGCGCTCCTCCAGGCGGGAGCGCAGGGCTTCTTTGGCCGCGGGCCCGAACTGCTCCTCCAGGGCGCGGACGGCCTCCACGTAGAGCGACACGGCGCCTGTCACTTTGCGGCGCAGAAGCTCCTCGATCGCCTCTTCGGTCTCCGGCTCCAACCTCTGCTCAACCAAGTCCTGCAGACTGCTCATCGCTCTCCTCCGATGCCGGATCGGCGCAGGTAGGCCGAGGTGTAGGGGCAGACGGCCACGCAGCGCCCGCAGATACCGTAGCTCAGACCCTCGCTCTCCTTCAGGGAGCGGCAGTAGGCTTGGCAGGCGAAGGCATCGAAGATGGCCGCCCGCGTGTCGCCGGCCTCCCACAGCCGCCCTGTCGCCGCCTGTGGCGGGCAAAGGCGCACGCACTCGTCACAGCTCCCGCACTGGGAGCGCTCCACGGGCGTGCCCACCGGTAGCGGCGCGTCCGTCAGGACGGTGGTGAAGCGCACCGCCGGGCCGTACTCCCGCGTCACCAGCAGCGCCGTCTTGCCGATCCAGCCCAGGCCCGCCCGGGTGGCGGACGTCTTGTGGGGGAGGCGGGTGCTGAGGGTGGCGTCGTCCACCCCGCTGCCGGTGGGCACTCGCGGCTCAGCTCGGTAGCCCCGAACACGGAGGGCGCGAGCGGCCACCTCTCCCAGGGCGGCCAACTGCTCGTTGCACCGGCCGTACTCGGCCACGTACTCCTCGTTGGGGTGGTCACGAATCGAGGAGACGATGGCGGGGTCCAGGGCCACGGCGATGGAGACCGACCGCGGCAGGCCGAGGCGATCGTCAGCGGGGAGGGGCGTCAAGTCGGCGAAGCCCACCAAGGCGGCGCCTTCATCCAGCAGCAACCGGCGCAGCTCCTCGGGAAGGTCGCTCATGAGTTGCCTCCGTGGTCGTTCGGCGCTCCGCCGGATTGTCTCCCGCACCGCTGGCCCGGTCAACTGCTTGTCGCCCGTCGCCACCGGTGCCAGAATGGTCACGCCGACGCTCCCGAGTCCCCGGGCCGGCCGGCCCGAAGGGGGATGGCCATGAGACGACTGCTCCCACTCACCGTCCTAGCCGTTGTCCTTGCCGCCTGCGCCACGCCGACTGTGACTGGTCCGCCGAAGTCGCCGCCCACTCCGACTTCGCCTCCCGGCGTCACCGAGTTCCTCTTCGAGCACGAGCGCTTCACCTTCGTTTACCCTTCGAACTGGACCAACCGCGAGGACCGCTACCCCGGCTTCGTCCAGCCCAACCCAGAATTCGGCACCGAGGAGCCGGCGCTGGTGTCCGGCGACGG
>JAAYAV010000115.1 GCA_012719195.1 Anaerolineae bacterium
ATCAACAACAGCCCGAACGCGGTGCAGGGAGTGCGCATCGTCGTGTCGGCGCGGTCCTGGGCGGGAGAGACCTGCGGCCGCGGGGCTCTGACGCTGCTGGGCAAGGCGGAGGCAGTGGTGGAGGCGGGCGAATCCTGGCCATTTGCGGGCACGGTCGTGCTGAGCTGTGGCGCCGACAGCGTCAATGTCGATACCATGGCCCTGCAGACCGGTGTCTGGCCGCTGCGCGTGGTGCTGGAAGGCGTGTCGGTAGGGGTGGGCCCCAACGGCGAGTGGCAACTGCAGGGGACGATGCGCAACGATAGCGGCTCGGTGGTCGCCTTCCCGCGGGTGGTGGTCACGCTGCGGCGGTCGCAGGGCGAGTACCTCACGGGTGCGGTTGCCTACGCGTCTGTCGAGACGCTCGAGGTCGGTCAGACGGCGCCCTTCACCGTGTCCATCCCGCCGGAGAAGATAACCGGCTGGGCGGGCTACTCGGCCATCGGCACCGGAGAGCGACGGTAGCCGCGAGAGACTCCCAATAGCGAGGTGTGCTTGTGAAGCTCCGAGGACCGTTACCCCCCTACATACTCACGCTGGTGTCTGTCCTGGCCACTCTCTGGGTCACCTTTGGCCTGAACTATCCGGAGGGATCTTTCGGGCGGCTAGAGAACGTTGTGGGGTTGGTCTTCGGGATCATCCTCGGCCTGGCCATCGCTCAGATCTTCATCGTGCCCAAGATGAAGCTGCAGTGGGAGAGGGTCCGCCTTAAGCGCAAGTATGGGAACACCAGCCGCTATCGCGACTTGGCGCCGCCCGACGAGGAGGACCGTCCCGGTGGATGGGCCGGGTTCTTCGGCTCTGGCACCTGGAACAAGGTGAATGTCGT
Source organism: Anaerolineae bacterium (assembly GCA_012719195.1). Lineage (GTDB taxonomy): Bacteria > Chloroflexota > Anaerolineae > DRVO01 > DRVO01 > Ch71. The sequence goes on from JAAYAV010000115.1 coordinate 869, forward strand.
CCTCGGCTTCGGCTTGATGATCATGCTCTTCGGCTTCGGCGCTCTGAACATACTGACGGCCGCCATGGCCATCGTCACCACCATCAATGCTCGCATGCTTATGGTGAACTACCAGGCCATCAAGCGCATCGAGGAAGACGGCAAGCCCGGCTAGGCCGGTCCGGCAGGTCGCTGGCGAGGTCAGGCCCCTTGAGAGCTCTCTTCATCTACAATCCCGTTTCCGGGCAGGGGAATGTCACCCGCGAGCTGGAGCAGTGTGTCGGCCGCCTGATCGCGCGCGGGTGGGATGCCGATCTGGTTCCCACCCAGCGGCGGCTGGAGGCCACCGAGATCGCGCGGCGCGCCACCGCCGTTCCCTATGGCCTGGTGGTGGCCGTGGGCGGGGATGGCACGGTCAGCGAGGTGGCGAATGGCCTGGCGGGTTCGGATGTGGTCATGGGAGTCATCCCCACCGGCACGACCAACGTCTGGGCGCTCCAGATGGGGATTCCCAGCCTGCCCCCGTGGCACCCGCGGAAGGTGGTGAACCGAGTGCTGGCCGACCTCGAGGAGATGGGGTGGAGCCGGCCCGCCAACGTACCCTCGTGGCTCAGTGACGCTTTCGGCTCCTTGCTCACCTCCGAGGTGCGTGCCGTTGACATGGGGGCCGTCGATGGGCGCTACTTCCTTCTGTGGTGCGGCGTCGGCTACGACGCCCGGGTGGCGGAGCGGGTGCTGCCGGAGGATACCCGCCGGCTGGGAGTGCTCGCCTATCTGGCCCCGGCCTTCTCGGTCGCCATCGATTACGTAGCCCCGCGCATGCTAGTCGAACTGGACGATCGGCAACTGGAAGGTGACGTACTCATGGTGCTGGCGGCCAACGCTCCGCTCTACGGCGGCGTGCTGCACCTGGCCCCGTTGGCCCGCCTCGACGATGGCCTACTGGACGTGTCCGTCTACCGGGGCGAAGGCGTGGGCACCACTGTCCGGCACCTGACGGCGGCGCTGGCGGGACGCGTCGGCAGCGAGGGCCTACTGGAAATGGCGCAGGTGACGCGCCTGTCGGTGGCTTCCCTGCCGTCGCAGGCGGTGCACGCCGACGCCGAGGTGTGCGCCACCACGCCGGTAGACATAAGCGTTGTGCCGCGCGGCTTGCGGGTGCTGGTGCCGAGAGAGGCCAACCCCGACCTGTTCGTCGAGCGGCCCCTCGGAGCGGTCACGGCGCTGGAGTAGCCGGCTGGCGGGCCGCTAACGCCCCGCGCCAAGCGGAGGCGGTGTTCTATCGTGCCTGAATGGGGGGCTGAATCCGTCTGGTCCCGTGCGATGCCCGTCACCCCAGCCCTATGGGCTCAGTGCCTTCCTGGCATGGAAGGCCCATCGGCCGGGGCTAAACTAGACGGCACAGAGTGCGGGGCGAGCACCTGGAGCGCTGACTCACGTTAGCTGCTTTCTCATAACGAGCTTCTGTTCTGTCTCACAATGCACGGTGAAGCCGCTCTCCAGATACAGGGCAGCGGGACCCATGTAGTCCTCAGCGACGTCGACGAATTCCTTGTTCGGGTAGGCCTCCACGAAATCGAAGCCGTCTCGAGCCGCATCCTGACAGACGCGCTCCAGGAGCCGTCTGGCGATTCCCTTTCTTCTCATCTCCGGTGCGATGGCAAAGCAGAACACCGACTTCACCTTCATCTCCGGAGTGGATGCCTCTGCAGGCAGGGAACCCATGAACCGCCGCCAGCAGTAGCATTCCAGGCAATCCGATTTCGTGTTGGCGTTGCACCACCCCACAACCATACCGTCACAGTAGGCAAGATAGCCTTGTATGTTGTTGCCCGTGACATACTGGATGGCGAGATCCCTTCTCTTCTCCACGGTCGAGAAGTCCTTGCCTTCGCAGTCGTCGCTGCACCACCACACACAGTAGCACCTGTGCTCGTCTAGGTTGGTAGCATGTGGTGTCGTATCAAAGAAGTGTACGTAATCCTGTACGAGGTCAGGCGCCAATCTGCGTATCTCGAGATTCACCTTTGTAGCTCACTCCCACTCGATGGTGGCGGGGGGTTTGCTGGTCACGTCATACACGACGCGGTTGATGCTGGGAACCTCATTGACGATGCGGGTGGCCAGGCGACCGAGCAGGTCGTAGGGCAGGCGGGCCCAGTCGGCCGTCATGAAGTCGTCGGTGGTGACGGCACGCAGAGCGATGACGTTTCCGTAGGTCCGCTGGTCGCCCATCACCCCCACGGAGCACTCGGGCAACAAGACGGCGAAGGCTTGGGAGATGCCGCGGTAGAGGCCGGCTTCCCGGATGGCGGCGATGAAGATGGCGTCGGCCTCCTGCAGAATTGCCACCCGCTCGGGCGTGACTTCGCCCACCACCCGCACCGACAGCCCCGGTCCCGGGAAGGGGTGCCGCCAGACGATCTCGTCCGGGAGGCCGAGCTCGGCCCCCACCTGGCGTACCTCGTCCTTGAACAGGTAGCGCAGCGGCTCGATCAACTCCAGCGTCATGTCGTCGGGCAGCCCGCCGACATTGTGGTGCGTCTTGATGCGGGCGGCGCTGCTGCGGTCGGGGGCGCTGCTCTCGATCACGTCCGGATACAGCGTGCCCTGCCCCAGGAAGCGGACATCGCCCAACTTGCCGGCCTCGCGCTCGAAGATGCGGATGAACGTCTCGCCGATGACCTTGCGCTTCAGCTCCGGGCTCTCAACGCCCCGCAGACGGTTGAAGAACGTCTCGCTCTCGTCCAGGGCGATCAGATTGACACCGAACTGGTTGCGGAACGTCTCCACCACCTGGGCCGCCTCGCCCTTGCGCATCAGGCCGGTGTCGACGAACACGCAAGTTAGCTGGTCGCCGATGGCGCGGGCCAGAATCGCTGCCGTCACCGAGGAGTCCACCCCCCCGCTGAGGGCCAGGACCACCTTCTCGCCGCCCACCTTTGCGCGGATGTCGGCGACGGACGTGTCGATGATGGAGCGCACCGTCCAGTTGGGCTGACAGCCGGCGA
>JAAYAV010000116.1 GCA_012719195.1 Anaerolineae bacterium
CGAGGCGGTGAACGGCGGCACCCTGGAGACCTGGAACACGGGTCCCTATCCCGCCGGACCCTACTGGCTCCGTCTCGTGGTGGTGGACCAGACGGGCAACTTCCCTCAGCCCTGCTCGGTTCGCGTCGTCGTCGCCAAGTAGGGCCTGCCCCCCACGGTGCCTTCGACCAGCCGATAGGCACGCACTATCATAGCCGCGGTTGCCGACGGCGTCGGCCGCACCCATCTGCGGAGGTCCGCCATGCAGAAGCAGACGCGCGAAGTGCTCTACTACACCCACACCCGCCATAACCGCCCCACCCTCACGGTGGAACCGGGCGAGAGCTTCATCGTCGAGACCGAGTTGTGCTCCGGCGACTGGCTGCGTGACATCACCGACACCTACCACCCCAGCAAGGGGCGGGGCCCCAACCCATCCAGCGGCTGCGTCTACGTCAAGGGAGCCGGCCCAGGGACCATGCTGGCGGTCACCATCGAGTCCATCGTCCCCGACGAACTCGGCTACACCGGCTTCGGTCCCGGCGCCAACCCCTTTCCTGACTGGATCCGACAGGAGGAGTGGGGCGTCGTCACCAAGACGGTGCGCATCCGCAACGGCTGCGTCGAGTGGAGCGAGGATCTCAAGTTGCCCACACAGCCCATGATCGGCGTCCTGGGTACCGCCCCCGCCCGCGAGGAGTTCCTGAACAGCCGGAACGGGCCCTATGGCGGCAACCTAGATGCGCAGGAGATTGCCACCGGCGCCACCGTCTACCTGCCCGTCTACGTGGACGGCGCCTTACTGCACGTGGGCGACGTGCACGCCATCCAGGGGGACGGGGAGATCTGCTGCGGCGGTGGCATCGAGTGCCGCAGCACCGTTCAGCTACGGGTGGACGTGCTGCCGCGCCCTGAGCGCATGACCTGGGCCCGGTTCGCCGATGCCACCCACATCGGCGTCTTCGGTTGCGCCCGCCCGGCCGAGGATGCCTTCCGGCTGGCAACCCAGGATCTCATCTACTGGCTGGCCGACGACTACGCGTTGGATGAGCCTGAGGTACTCCTACTGCTGGGGCAGATCCTGGAGGCCCGCTGCACCCAGTTCGTCGATCCGCTCTACACCTACGTGGCGAAGGTGGCACGACGGTGGCTGCCCGGACCACCGCGCTTCTTGGTCCCAGGATAGAACGTGCGGACCGCCCTGCAGATGCTACAATAGCGGCAGTAGTATTTCGTTACCGAGCTACCTGCAATCTGCGAGGGAGACCGTTCCTAGGTTAGCCAAGGAGAGATAGCGCATGTACCTGAATCCTGTCTATATCCTCTTCGCTCTGCCGGCATTGCTGCTGGGCCTATACGCTCAGTTCAAGGTGCAGTCGACCTTCAAGAAGTATCTTCGCGTGGCCAACGCGCGCGGCATCACCGGAATCGCCGCCGCTCAGGAACTGCTCGCCGTGTCGGGCCTCAGCCACGTCACCGTAGAGGGCGCCCGCGGTACTCTCAGCGACCACTACGATCCCCGCTCCAAGACCCTGCGCCTCTCCCAAGCCGTTGCCGGTCAGCCCTCCATCGCCTCCGTTGCTGTCGTCGCTCACGAGATCGGCCACGCTATCCAGGACGCAACCGGCTACACCCCCATGAAGCTTCGCTCCGGATTGGTGCCGCTGGTGAACATCGGCTCCTACCTCGGCCCCATTCTCTTCATGCTTGGGCTCTTCGCCGCCAACTCGCAGCTGGCCTGGCTGGGTGTGATCGGCTTCTCCAGCGCGGCCGTGTTCGCCCTCGTGACGCTGCCGGTGGAGCTGAACGCGAGCTCCCGCGCCCTGGAGCTGCTCCAGTCCTCCGGCATAGTCGTCGGTCAGGAGATGGCCGCCGCGAAGTCCGTGCTGGACGCGGCGGCGCTGACCTACGTCGCCGCCCTGGCACAGGCCCTTAGCACTCTCCTCTACTACGTCAGTCTGCTGGGCGGCTTCCGCCGAGACTAGCACCCAGATCCACCGCAAATCCGCCGATAATCAGCTCTCCGGGGGCGCAAGCGTGTGCTTGCGCCCCCTTCTTCGTCCACAGACGTGCACTGAGCCCCCAGGAGCACCGCAGACGGTCGCTAAGCGGATTTGCACTCTGCATCAGAGAGTGCTAATATGCTCATTGGTACGAAATACACTCGCATAGGAGGCAGATATGGCCAATCTGGTACCGCGTGAGAACCGTGAAGTCTTGACCCTAAGAGATGCCATCGACCGCCTGTTCGAGGAATCGTTCGTGCGGCCCTGGTCGCAGCTCGGAGTCTCTGAGGGCCGGGGGATGCCGCTGGACGTCATCGACGAGGGAGACCACATCGCCGTAGAGGCCACCCTGCCCGGCGTGAAGGCAGAGGAAGTGGATGTACGCATCGAGGGCAACACCGTCAGCATCCGGGCCGAGAGCAAGCGTGACAAGGAGACGTCCGAAGACAAGTACACCTACCGAGAGCGATACCACGGCGTCGTCCAGCGCAGCTTCACCCTTCCCTCCGAGGTAGACTCGGAGAAGGCCGAGGCCAAACTGGAGAACGGTGTTCTACGGCTGCTGCTCCCCAAGGTAGAGAGGGCAAAGACCCACAAGATCACGGTCGCGACGAAGTAGAGCCGAGATTCACGACTACAGAACGACGGCAAACGACAGGAAAGCAATTCGAGCCGATAAGTACGCGAGCAGAGATGGAGGTTCGCTGTGAGAGACGTCACTCGTTGGGATCCCGTATCAGAAGCAGTAAGCCTGCGTCAGATGGTGGACCGGCTCATGGAGGACAGCTTCGTTCGGCCCTCCTGGCGGTCTGACGCGGGACGTGCCCTGCGCCCCCCTCTGGATGTCTACACCACCGATGAGGACATCGTCATCCTGATGAGTGTCCCCGGGGTGAAGCCGGATCAGGTTGAGGTCACCATCGAGGGTGATACCGTCACCATTAAGGGCGAGATCCCGGCGGCCTTGGAGAATGTGGACTACGTGGTTCAGGAGCGCGCCAGCGGGCCGTTCCGCCGGCTGGTCACTCTCAACGTGCCCGTGGAGGCCGATAAAGCGGAGGCCGCCTTCAAGGATGGTGTTCTCACTCTGACCATCCCCAAAGCGGAGGCACTGCGGCCGAGGACCATTAGGGTGAGTACGGAGAGCTAGAGCCTCTCCGCAAGGAAGACGCAAGAGCGGGACCGTGATGGTCCCGCTCTTGCGTTTCACCGCGCCTGTTCTGCAGGCGCCTACGCTAGAGCACGGCCGCCTCCAGGCGGCGGATGTACTCGAGGTTTCGCACCACTTTCTGCTCCGTGGGCATGGTCTCGCTGAAGTCCTCGAACGAGAGCCAGCCGTCGTAGCCGGACCGGCCGAGCGCCTTCAGCAGCGCGCTGTAGTCGGCGATGCCCTGCCACATGGGAGAAGCGTCGCACTTCCACACGGCGCGCCCCTCCTCCTCCCCTACCGCCGCCCAGGCGGCGTTCTTCACGTGCACGTGGGCTAGATACGGACCCAGCAACTCCACTGCCAGGCTATAGGTCTCAAAGCCCTCGTACACCATGTTGCCCGCGTCCAGGATCACGCCCACGTGATGCGGGTCGTAGTTCCGGACCAGCCTCTCGGCCAACGCCGGGCTGGGCGTCATGGTGTTCATGTGTACCTCAACGGTGGCCTTGACTCCACTCTCGCGGGCGGCGTCCTCCACCTTTCCGTAGAGATCCACCGCCCGAGTGAAGACGCTGTTGTAGTCCTCGCTGCCGTCGTAGCGCGGCACCCCTACGCGCATCATGGGCGCGCCCATGATGCTGGCCGCCTCCATCAGACGCCGCACCGCCTCAAGGTCCTCGCATCCTACGTAGGTCCCCAGGGCCGGCATCTTCAGACCGGCCGCCTCGGTCATCTGCCGGATCTCGTCGGCTTGGGCGGGCAGGCTCGCCACGTCGATGGTGCAGCGGTTGGCGCCCCAGTAGCGGACCGCCGGCGGAACGTCCGCCGGATTGGCCGCCGACGGTTGGGTTACGCGCCACTCGACGCCGTCGTAACCGGCCTCGGCCAGCTTCACCACGGCCTCTTCGGGGCTCCACTCCGGCAGCATCACCGTGAACACCGCGTGTCTCATGCAGTCACTCCCTTCCTCGGCCGGCGGCCGCGATTCCGCAAACCCTAGGCCCAGAACATCGCCCCCGGGGCCTCACTGATCACCGACTGCTTCAGGCACTCCACCGCCTTCCGCAGCCCTTCCATGGACGACATGAGCGAGTCTTCGTGCTCAATGCTGAGCACATAGTCGTAGCCGATCAGCCGCAAGTTGCTGACGAAATCCTTCCACCAGGCCACGTCGTGCCCGTAGCCCACCGAGCGGAACAGCCAGGAGCGGTTGATCTCGTCCGAATAGGGCTTGGTGTCCAGCACGCCGTTGAGGCTTGTGTTGAGCCGATCTACCTTGGTGTCCTTGGCATGCACGTGGTGGACGGCCGCGCCCAGTCCTCGCAGCGCGTGAATGGGGTCGATGCCCTGCCAGAAGAGGTGGCTGGGGTCGAAGTTGACGCCCAGGTAGTCGCCGGTAGCATCGCGCAGTTTGAGCGCCGTCTCCGGATTGTACACGCTCATGCCCGGATGCATCTCCAGGGCGATCTTGACCCCGTGGGAGCGGGCGAACTTCTCTTCCGCTGCCCAGTAGGGGATAAGCACCTGGTTCCACTGGTAGTCCAGGATCTTGAGGAAGTCATCCGGCCAGGGACAGGTCACCCAGTTGGGGTACTTGTCGCTGGGAGAGCCGCCGGGACAGCCGGAGAAGGTGTTGACCACCGGAATCCCCAGTTTCTCGGCCAGAACGATCGTCTGGCGCCACGACTCGTGCGAGGCCCGCGCGAAGCCGGCATCGGGGTGCACCGCGTTGCCATGGCAGCTCAGGGCGCTGATCATGAGGCCACGGCTCTCAACTGCCTCCTTCAGCGCCTTGGCCTGGCCGTCGTCGGCCACGAGCACCGCGGCATCGGCGTGCGCGGTTCCCGGATAGCCGCCCGTACCGATCTCCACCGATTCCAGACCCAAACCGGCGATGATGTCCAGCGCCTGCTCCAATGGCCGATCCTGGAATAGTGCCGTGAAGATGCCTATCTTCATGACTTGACCTCCCTGCTGAAGTCGAGTGTCGATTGTGCCGACCGTCGAACCGCCGCGATTATGGTACCCGCCCGCACAGTTGTCAACGACCCCGGGGCGTAGGGTAGACTGCCGGAGGCGCGGGGGCATCGAGAGCAGCAGGGAGGTGTGGTTGTCTCAAGCTCTGGTAGTCGTCATCTGGCTCATCATCGGGTACTTGGTCGGGTCGTTGCCCACCGCCTACCTGGCGGGCAAGTACATCAGAGGCATTGACATCCGGGAGCACGGTAGCGGCAACGTCGGCGGCGCCAACGTCCTCAGTCAGGTCTCCAAGTGGGCCTTCCTGCCCGTGGTGCTCACCGATGTGGCGAAGGCCCTGGTGCCTACCCTACTCGCCCTACGCTACGCCGACACCGGTTGGGCCGCCATGGCCGCCGGAACGGGGGCCGTCGCCGGGCACTGCTGGTCGCTCTATCTGGCGTTCACCGGAGGGCGCGGCATGGCCGCCGCCCTGGGTGCTTTGCTACCAGTGTACCATTGGGGAGTCGTCTGGATCATCGTCGTGCACTTCCTCGCTGCTGCCTTCGGCCTCGCCGCCTTGGGAGACGTGATCGCTCTGGTCGGCCTCCCGCTGTTGGCGCTGCTTCTCGGCCTGCCAGCGTCAGTAGTGGCCACGGCGGTGGCTATTCTGCTCCTGGTGGTCGGTAAGCGCCTGCACGCCAACCACCTCCCCCTGCCCACCGACCCCCTCGCCCGCCGCACGGTCCTCATGCGTCGCTTGCTCTATGACCGTGATGTGGCGCCGGGAGAGCCCTGGACGGAGCGTACGGACATCAACGACAAGCGCCCATCCTGACGGATGGGCGCCCCGAGGCACCTGCCGGCTGCCGGCGATTAGGATACGGCGGGAGAGTGCCGCGCTCGGCTCGTTCGCCGCGGCCGCTGCTTGATGGGCTCACCGGCGAGCGCCGCCGTCAACACATCCGTCATGTTCTCGGCCGAGACGAAGTGGATCTTCTGGCGGATGCGCGGCGGCACCTCAGTCAGGTCCTTCTCGTTCTTCTTCGGGATGACGATGGTCTCCAACCCGGCGCGGTGCGCAGCAAGGATCTTCTCCTTGAGGCCGCCGATGGCCAGAACGCGTCCTCTCAGCGTGATCTCCCCCGTCAGACCCACCTCGCGCCGAACCGGCCGCCCGGTCAGCGCCGAGAGAATGGCCGTGGCGATGGTGATGCCCGCCGACGGGCCATCCTTGGGCACCGCCCCCTCCGGCACGTGGACGTGCAGGTCCAACTTGTCGAAGTCCACATCCTCAAGGCCGAAGCTACTCGCGTTAGCCCGCGCGTAGGAAAGGGCTGCCTGTGCCGACTCCTGCATAACGTCGCCTAGTTGGCCGGTGAGCAGAAGCGTGCCCTTACCCTCCATCAGGGAGACCTCGATAGTCATGACGTCGCCACCGACCTCGGTGACGGCCAGACCAGTGGCCACACCCACCTGGTCCTCCTCCTCGCGTAGCCCGTAGGTGAACTTGGGCACGCCCAGGTAGGAGCCCAGAGAGCGTACGCCCAGGCGCACGGGCACCGGACGCCCCTCCGCCACCCGGCGGGCGATCTTGCGGAAGATGTTGGCGATCTGCCGGTCCAGGTTACGCACGCCCGCCTCGTAGGTGTACTCGCGGATCATGGTCATGATGGCCCCGTCGGTGAAGGCGATTCCGCTCAGGCCGTGCTCCCGCAACTGCTTCGGGATGAGGAACTTGCGCGCGATGGCAAGCTTCTCGTCTTCGGTGTAGCCCGGGAACTCGATCACTTCCATCCGGTCCCGCAGCGCATCCGGCACCGGGTCGAGCCAGTTGGCGGTGGTAATGAACATGACCTTGGAGAGGTCGTACGCCACTTCCAGGTAGTGATCGGAGAAGGCGTTATTCTGCTCCGGGTCGAGGACCTCCAGAAGGGCCGCCGACGGGTCGCCTCGGAAGTCGTACCCCAGCTTGTCGACCTCGTCGAGCATGAACACCGGGTTGATCGATCCGGCGCGACGCATAGTCTGGATGATCCGGCCGGGCAGAGCGCCTATGTATGTGCGCCGGTGCCCGCGGATTTCCGCCTCGTCCCGCACGCCGCCCAGGCTGACGCGAACGAACGATCGCCCCAACGCCTGCGCAATGGACCGCCCGAGCGACGTCTTGCCCGTCCCCGGCGGACCGACGAAACAGAGGATGGGCGTGCGCATGTTCTCGCCCGCCAGCTTACGCACCGCGATGTGCTCGACGATGCGCTCCTTAACCTTCTCCAGCCCGTAGTGGTGGTTCTCCAGCACCTCGGCCACATGGCGCACGTCCATGTCGTCCTCGGTCGCCTCGGACCAGGGCAGATCGAGCAACCACTCGATATAGGTGCGGATCATGCCGCTCTCGGGCGAACCGGCCGGCATGCTGCGCAACCGACTCAGCTCCCGCTCGGCGCGCTCACGTGGCTCCTTCGGCAGTTCCGCCTTGTCCAGCCGACCCTGTAGATCGTCCATCTCTTGTTCGAAGGGATCGTTCTCGCCCAACTCGCGCTGGATGGCACGAATCTGCTCCCGCAGGAAGTACTCCCGCTGCGACCGGTCCACCTCCTCCTGAACCCGGGACTGGATGCGATCCTCCAGTTCCAGCACGTCCAGTTCCTTCGCCAGCAGCATGCTGATCTTCTGCAAGCGCGTCACCGGGTCCAGCGTCTCGAGCAGGTCCTGGCGCTCGCTCGGCTCCGAGGTGAGCACCGAGGCAATCATGTCCGCCAGGCGGCCGGGGTCGTCGATGTTCATGGCCGCCACGTAGGCGTCCTCGGGCATGGAGTCCGACAAGTGCACGCAACGCTCGAACAGGGTGAGCACGGCGCGCATGAGCGCCTCGACCGGCAGGCCAGAAGCGCGGCTCTCGGTGATTCGCACCACCTTGGCCGTCAGGAACTGCCCGTTGCTCTGCACATCCAGGATGCGCACGCGTACCTGCCCCTGCGCGAGGACACTCGTGGTGCCGTCGGGCATCCGCAACGTCCGCGCCACCGAGACAATCGTACCCACGTCGTATAGGTCCGCCCGCACCGGGTCCACCACTTCGGTGTC
>JAAYAV010000117.1 GCA_012719195.1 Anaerolineae bacterium
CGGGCCTTCTCCGGTCCCACCAAGCCGGGCGCCCGGTAGGGGATGCGGTCGATGGCGTCGTAGCGAAAGACGTAGCCCTTCGGGTCGCGGGCGTACCAGAGGATGTTGTCGTGCTTAGGCGACCAGCGCCGCCGGGAGCGGGCACCGTAGTCGTAGGCCCAGATGATCTCGTTGATGAGGGACTGCCGCCCGAAGATGGCGTCCAGAAGTACGCGGCAGTAGTGCACCTCGCGGTAGTCCAAGTGCACGAAGAGGGAGCCGTCGGGCGTGAGCAGGCGACGCGCCTCGAGGAGCCGGGGCTCGAGAAAGGCGAGGAAGTCGTCGAACACGTCCTCGAAGGAGAGCGAGCCCAGGCGCACGGTGCGGTAGCGTCTGCCCTGGTAACCCACCCGATCGCCGTTCTCAGGGTCGCTGACGGTTCGCAGGCGGGTGAGCGTGCGCCGGGAGCCGGTGTTGAAGGGCGGGTCGATGTAGATCAGCCGGACGGACTCGGCCGGGAGCGCCTGCAGGGCGGGCAGGTTGTCGGAGAGGACGATGACGCCGGAGCCGGGCTCCGGTCGCGGAATGATCAACTCAGGAGCCCGGCTCGGTGGGCGGAGCGGGCTCGTCGTCACCGCCATTGCCGGCGGCCGCCTGCTCCAGCATGCGGTCCCGTAGGGCGCGCGCGTCGTGGTCCTGCGGGTTGGCTTCCAGGGCCATATCGAAGCAGCGCGCCGCCTCGTGCCACTCCTTTCGCAGCTTGTGGACTAGGCCGAGGTGGTAGGCGACGTTGGGCGCGCGCCGGTCCAGCTCCAGAGCCTTGCGGAAGGCCTCGATGGCTCGCCGCTGGCACTCGTCGTTGCTCAGAACCGGGACACGCAAGACGGCCGCCCCTAAGTTGGACCACACCATGGGGTCGTCGGGGGATACCTCCGCGGCTCGGGTGAGGATGCGCTCCGCCTCGGTGAAGCGGCCCAGGAGCACGTAGGCGCCGCCCAGGTTGAGCAGCACGCCCGGGTGGTCGGGCAGCACTTCCGCCGCCCTCTCCAGCAGGCGAGCGGCCTTCTCCGCCTCGCCGCGGCCGAGCAGGTCGGCGGCCTCGTTGGTCAGGCGCAGAGCATCGCGACGGCGTTCCTCAGGGGATTGCTGTGGCCGGGCCACTGGGCAGTCTCTCCTCTCTAGCGGCGGCTTAGCGGGCTGCCGGGGTTGGCGGGAAGCTCAGGATGACCTTCATACCGTCGTCGGAGCGGTACCCCTCGTGCTGGGAGCCGGCAGGTACGAAGAACGAGTCGCCCTGCTGGAGCGATAGCGAGTCGGCGGGACCGACCATCTCGCCGCTACCCTGCACCACAATGCCGGAGTAGACCTCGCCCCGGTGCCGATCGGGTAGGTCGCCGCGGACGCGCAGTTCATGGGCGCGGAAGCAGGGCGTGTCCTCGCTGCCGACGACGACCGTCTCGGCGTCGCTGAGGGGGCGGCGGGCTAGGCTGGCGGCGGCCACCGCCTCGGTGCCGACGGCGCCGTCGTACTCGAAGACGTCCAGAGCCGTGTCCAGGTCCAGTCCCATGAGGGCGGCCTTCTCGCTCAGCACGACCTGCCCCACCTGGAACTCGGCGCTCACTACCCAGTCGGTCGGCTCCTGCACCTCCACCATGAAGACGCCGGGGCCGATGGCGTGGGGGACGCCGGCACGCAGGATGTAGAGCTGACCGGGGCGAGCGGGCACCCGGTTGAGCATCTGCTCCATGCCGGCGACGTCCTGGCGGGCGATCAGGTCGCCCAGAGTGGGCTTGTCCACTGGCTCGCGGAAGCCGAGGAGGATGTAGGGCTCGACTCCGGCGATGGGGCGGGTGCCCAGTACCAGCCAGGACTCTGTCTTGCCGAAGGTGTCGTTGAGGTGCCGCCGGGAGAACTCCGGCGTCGGGTGCGCCTGGATCTGCAGCCGCTCGGCCGAGTCCAGCAGCTTGACGAGCAGGGCGAGCTTGCTGCCGTAGCGGCGGACGTGCTCGCGGCCCAGGTACGGCTCCGGCGCTGCCTGGAGCAGGTCGCGCAGAGGGACGGTCCGGCCGTCGGCGAGCTGGACCCGGCTCAGGCCCTCGACGATGTGCTCGCGGCCCTCGTTGAGCGCCTGCGTGTCGGAGGTGGTCCAGTCCTCGGGGAAGCTGCCGTCCTGGGGGTTGGGCTCGCCGCGCAGTTCGTGGATGAGCGCTCCGCCCTGGTAGATGCGCCAGACGCGGTTGGCGGTGAGCTTGAGCGGCCGCTGGGCCAGGCTTCGGGCTTCGGCGAGAGTGATGTCCATGCGTAACCCTTTCTATACCCCGGTTGGTGTCAGCGCTCGTGTCCGGTATCGGTGTAAGGCCCCTGCATCGGGGGGAGCCCGTCTTCGGTCTGACGCTCGTCGGTGGGGATGGGCTCGGGTCCCACGCCCACGCGGATGACGCCGTTCTGGATGGTGCGCGAATCGTCGGAGGCCAGGAAGAGGGCCAGTTTGGCCACCTCGTCCGGCTGGGGCAGCAGCTCCGGCTTCTCGAAGGGGTAGCTGCGGGCGCGCATGGCGGTGGCCACCGGCCCCGGGCATATGGTGTTGACGCTGATGCCGTACTGGCCCACTTCCGCCGCCAGGGACTCGGCGAAGCCGATGACGGCGAACTTGGAGGCGCTGTAGGCGGCCTTCCAGGCTGAGCCGCGTAGACCGGCGCCGGAGGAGACATTGATGATCTTGCCCGAGCGGCGAGCGATCATGTGCGGCAGCACCGCCTGGCAGCAGAGGAAGACGCCCTTCACGTTGACGTCGAAGGTCAGGTCCCAGTCTTCTTCGCTGGTGTCGAGCACATAGGCGTGGCGGGCGACGCCGGCATTGTTGAAGAGCACGTCCACCCGGCCGAAGCGATCGAGCGTGGCGGCCACCAGGCGCTCGACCTGGGCCTTGTCGCGCACGTCGGTGGGCACGCCGATGGCCTGGCCGCCAGCCTGCTCAACGGCAGCGACGCCTTCGTTGATCTCATCGGTGCTGCGGGCCGCGAGCACCACCCGGGCGCCCTCGCGGGCGTACATCTCCGCGGTGGCACGGCCGATGCCCCGGCCGGCGCCGGTGACAATGGCCACCCGTCCATCGAGCTTCATCGCCTGTCTCCTCTGCGGGCAGTTGCCGGTCATGATACGGCGGGAGCGGGTGTGGGACAACCCCGGTGGGGTGGGCGAAGGACCTAACCCCCAACCCCTTCCCTGAGGAGGAAGGGGGCGGAAAGCCCCTCGCGCCATGTGGAAGAGGTTCGTCGAGTCTTCGCGCCCTCGCTGTGCCAAATGCGTGGCTCAAGCAACAAGACGAGGGACCCCACGCTGGAGTCCCTCGTCCCGAAGGAGGAAGAAGATGCCACTGCAAGCATCCGACGCTGAGTTGAGGATACCCTGCTGGCGGACCGCCCGCTCGACGGAAAGGGTACGATCCCTGCACGATGGCTTGGGGGGATCTAGTCTTCCCCCGCCGGTGGTTCCTCACGCAGGCGCCGCAACCGCTCGGCGACCTCGGCCTCGGCTCCCAGGGAGCCGGGCTCATAGTACTGCCTCCCCTGAAGGGCGTCCGGCAGGTACTGCTGCTTGACCCAGTGGCCCTCGAAGCTGTGCGGGTACTGGTAGCCCTCGCCGTGGCCGAGGGCGGCGCCGTCCCGGCTGGCGTCCTGCAGGTGCCGGGGAACCTGCACCTTGCCCTCGCGCTCCACGTCGGCGAGGGCGGTCCAGTAGCCGCCGGCGGAGTTGGACTTGGGGGCGGTGGCGAGGTAGAGGGCGGCATGGGCCAGGGTGTACTGTGCCTCGGGCAGCCCCACCCATTCCAGCGCCCGGGCGGCAGCGACGGCGATCTGCAGCGCCTGGGGGTCGGCCAGCCCCACGTCCTCGGAGGCGAAGATGATCATGCGGCGGACGATGAAGCGGGGGTCCTCGCCGGCATAGATCATCTTGGCCAGCCAATAGAGGGCGGCGTCGGGATCGGAACCGCGCATGCTCTTGATGAAGGCGCTGATGGTGTCGTAGTGGGCGTCGCCGTCCTTGTCATAGAGGAGGGCGCGCCGCTGCATGGCCTGCTCCGCCACCGCTAGATCGATGACGACCTTGCCGGCGCGGCCGGCGGGAGTGGCGGTGGCGGCTGACTCCAGGGCGTTGAGGGCCACACGGGCGTCGCCCCCGGCCAGGCGAGCGATGTGGGCCAGGGCGTCGTCGCTCACGTCTAGGGGGATGCGGCCGAGGCCGTGCTCGGCGTCGGCCAGGGCGCGGCGCATGAGGGAGATGAGGTCGTCCTCGGTGAGCGGCTGTAGCTGAAAGACGCGGCTGCGCGACACCAGGGGGCCGATCACCTCAAAGTAGGGGTTCTCGGTGGTGGCGCCGATGAGCACGACGGTGCCGTCTTCTACGTGCGGGAGGAGTGCGTCCTGCTGCGCCTTGTTGAAGCGGTGGATCTCGTCCACCAGGAGAATGGTGCGCTCGCCGTAGGTCTCTAGGCGTCGCTTGGCTTCCTGGACCACTCGGCGGATGTCGGCCACACCGGAGGTGACGGCGCTCAGCGAGGTGAAGTGCGACTGGGTGGCGTTGGCGATGATGACGGCCAGGGTGGTCTTGCCTACGCCGGGTGGGCCCCAGAGGATGATGGAGGAAAGGCGATCGCTCTCAATGGCCTGACGCAGGATGCGGCCCGGCCCGATGATCTCCTCTTGCCCCACGTACTCGTCGAGCGAGCGCGGCCGCATGCGCGCGGCCAGGGGCTCCCGGCCGGTGGGTTGCGGCGGTGCCGGGCGGAACATTCTGGTCTGCATCGCTCCCTCCCGCATGCAGTCTACTTGGCCGGCAAGCGCACGCAACCGCGCCCTGCACTCCGCCCTTCTGCGCGCCCGCTGCAGTTCCGCCCTCCCCATGCCCGGGCTGTCATTCCGAGCGAAGCGAGGAGTCTACGCGCTCCGGAAGAGCGGAGATCCTTCGGCGCGAAGCGCCTCAGGATGACACGCAGGCGGTCGTGCCCTGAGGACGATGCGCCGGGAGCAACGCCCTGGCGATGATGCTGCGGCAGCCAAGGCCATCGGACTACGGGGGCAGCGGAGCGTCCGCGGCGGCGGGTGCTTTGCCGGTCAAATCAGCACTGTAGTAGACTGGACCTGTACTCTAGCCGATGGTGGCTGGCCGCCCCGCACCGACCATTGTTGCTGCTGAGCGCTGCAGCCGGGCCGCGCGCAGTGGGTTAGCCTGCGTTTCCCGCATTGGAGGCAGTTCTTTGTCCCGTTTCCTCGCCTACTTCGCGCTCACCCTCAAGCTCGCAGCCAACCGACTTCGCAACCGCTTGGGCCTGACGATCCTCAGCCTCATCGGGATCAGCCTGTCGGTGGGCCTGGTCGTCTCCATCCCGGTCTTCTCTGAGTTGGTGAGCCGGCTGGTGTTGCGCCAGGAACTGACGGACTTCGCTTCCGTCAACGACCGTCCTCTGTTCAC
>JAAYAV010000118.1 GCA_012719195.1 Anaerolineae bacterium
CTAGGACCAGCGTCTGACGCGGGCGGCTGCATCTGCTAGACTGGCGGCGCCGGTAGTCCACTCAGCCCTGTGCATACGGGCGCTGGCAGGAGAAGCCTAACCGTGTTGACCGTGGAGAACACCTGGAAGGACGTGGAGCAGTCCAGTGTCACCGTGGCCGTCCTGCCCGTCGGCGCCACCGAGCAGCATGGCACCAACCTCCCACTGAGCACCGACTCGCTCATCGTCAGCAGGATCGCCGAGGCCGTCGCCGACGCCTTCGACGCCTACCTCCTGCCGACGCTCCCGGTCGGCAGCTCCGCCACCCACCTGTCCTTCCCGGGCACGCTCACCCTACGCCACGAGACACTGGCCGCCGTCATCCGCGACGTCGTCGACTCGCTGGCGCAGACCGGCTTCACCACCGTGATCCTGCTCTCCTGGCACGGCGGCAACTACGTAGTCTTCGATCCGGCCTTCCATGAAGACCTGCGCCAACGGCACCCCGGTCTGCGAGTACTCGTTCCGCGCAATGTCCCCGCCCGCAATGAGGCCATCGCCGCTGCCGGCTTCTCCACCGACGAGTGGCACGCCGGCGAACGCGAGGCCTCCCAGGTCGCCTCGCTCCGGCCGGACCTCGTCGGCCCGAACCCCACCGATGCGCCCGGATTCCGCGAGCGCCTCCGTGGCGTGCAGGTGACGCCGGAAACCGGCTTCCCCCAGGACGTCCGGCAGGTCTCGCCGATGGGTTCGCTGGGCGAGCCGTCCAGGGGCAGCGCGGCGAAGGGCGATGCCTTCTGGGCGGTCTATCTTCCCTCGCTGATCGAATCCCTACAGGAGCAGCTGGACCAATGAACCTACTCCAGCTGGAGCGGCTACATGACAGCGTCGCTGAACGTAGTGGTTGGGACTTCTCCCGCGTCCGCGACCGGCGCGACCCGGTGCCCTGGGAGTACCACGAGGTCGTACGCGCCTACCTGCACCCCGACCACAGGGTCCTGGACGTTGGCACCGGTGGCGGCGAGCGCTTCCTGAGGCTGGCTCCGTACTTTGGCCAGGGGCTGGGCACGGATATCAGCAAGGACATGATCGCGACCGCTCGGGCCAACACCGCGCCGGACATGGCGAGCAAAGTAGCCTTCCAGGTCATGCCGGCCGAGCACCTCGACCTGGAGGACGAGTCTTTCGACGTGGTGCTCAACCGCCACGCCAACCTTTGCCCAGCCGAGATCGTCCGCGTGCTTCGGCCGGGCGGACGCTTCATCACCCAGCAGGTGGGCGATCGCAACACCGAGCACATCTGTCGAGTCTTCGGCTGTACCGCGGGTGGCGAGTATAGCGTTTCGCGGTGGGATGACGTGCCCGCCGTGCGTGAAGAACTGCGGGCCCTCGGATGCGACATCGAGGTCTGGGGGGAATACGACGTTCGCTACTGGTTCCTCGATTTGGAGTCGTTCGTCTTCTGGTTGAAGGCCATTCCGATGCCGGAGGACTTCAGCCCCCGTCACCACTGGCAGCAGGTGTCGGCCATCCTGGAGGCCACCGGTACGCCCGAAGGGGTTGTGCTCAGCAACGAACAGCGACTGCTGCTCGTGGCAAGGAAGAGCGGCGGTGGCGCCTAGTGCGGCGGAGCA
>JAAYAV010000012.1 GCA_012719195.1 Anaerolineae bacterium
CAGGGCGGGTGGCTGCTCCTTCGCGCCCGCCTCACCGCCTGGCCCGCCCTCGCCGCGCTGCTGACGGCCGCTGTAGTCGGGCTGGCGCACCGGCCACAAGCGGAGCGAGGCGGGCTCTATGTCCTCTGGGGCCTTGTCTACATCGCCGCCTACTGGGCCTCGGGCATGCCCCACTTCGGCTGGTACTACGTCCCCTTAGTGCCGTGGGTCGCCCTCCTGTCCCATGCCGGGCTCTGTCGTCTCACGAGCGCAGGCCGAGCGCCCCGGCTGCTCGCTATGTTCCTGGCGGCGTGCCTAGCTCTGGCAGCCGGCCAGATGGCGGCGCACTCCTGGCAGCAACGCAGCGCCAGCGCCCCGAGAGCGGTGGCCTACCGGGAGGTCGGCGAGTGGCTTGCCGCTCACGCCCAGCCCGATGATCGCGTGGCCCTGCTCGAGATCGGCGTGGCGGGCTACTACTCCGACCTAACGGTGGTGGACACCATGGGGCTGGTGTCGCCCTACCTGGGCGAGCGACTACTGGACTGGGGTCAGAGCCTGGTCCTGGCACTGCAGCACTACCGGCCCGAGTACGCCCTCAGCGTGGCCACCACCGCCTGGGAGGCGGTCGAGCGGGAAGAGTGGTTTGGCCTGAGCTACCAACTGGTGGCCGAGTTCGACCATGCGGCGGAGGGAGACCCGGCGGCCCGCCTGCGCCTCTTCGCCCTTTCGCCTGGCTACCCCCCACCGGCCCAGACGCCGCTATCCCTGACCGCGCATGACGGCTTCTTCGCCCGCTTGGAGGAGGCTGCACTCCACGGACCACCGTTGCTCACGCCCGGGGCGCCTCTACATCTTGCCCTCACCTGGCGGTGCCTGAGCGCGCCCCCCGATGACATGACAGTGACAGTCATGCTGGAGGGTTCCACCGGACCAGCGAGGACGCTGCTCTCGGCGGAGCCACTCCGCGGCAGCCTGCCCACCACGCTTTGGCGACTCGGCGAGGCGACACACGAAACCGTGTCGCTGGTACTTCCGGCTGATGTCCCGGCCGGTCCAGCCCGGCTTATCGTCACTCTCGGCGAGCGGGAGCTCGCCGGCGGCGCGGTAGTGGTGTCCCCGACCGAAGCGGACGTAGGCGCTCACCTGACTACCCTTGAAGAGGTGCCCTTCGAAGGCGGGCCGACGCTCTTGGGGTGGCGGGTGGAGCAGACAGATGATCAGGTGTCGGTCAGCGTCGCCTGGCGCGCCGAGGATGTGCCGCCGGAGGATTGGTCCATATTCGTGCACCTAGCCGATGCCGAGGAGCGGCCGCTGGCGCAGTTCGATGGCTACCCCTTCTCCGGCCGGCGCCCGACCTCGAGTTGGCAACCGGGCCAGGTGTACGTGGACACCTACTCCCTTCCGCTGCCGGACGACTTGGCGGCGGGCCGGTACCGCCTTCTCCTGGGAGTCTACGACTGGCGCACGGGGGATCGGCTGAAGCCGCTCTCTCCGCGCGCCCGGCCGTCACACGCTCTGCTGCTCGAGGAGCTGGCGGTCGCTGCCCCCGCGGACCAGCAGTAGCTACCGGACGCCTCGGTGGATGGCAACCGTGCCGAGAGCCAGGGTGCGGTAAGTCACCTCTCGGAAGCCCGCCGTCCGCATCCGCTCTGCCAGTTCCGGCGCCGTCACGAAGGCGGCCACCGAACGGGGCAGGTAGGAGTAGGCCTCGGGGTCGCCGCTGATGGCGCGACCCACCAGCGGCACCAGTCGCCCGAAGTACAGGCCAAACGCCTGCCGGAAGATGGGCGCTCGTGGCCAGGTGATCTCCAAGCAGACGGCCGCCGCCCCCGGCTTCAGAACGCGCCGCAGCTCGGAGAGAGCCCGGTCCAGGTCGGCCACGTTGCGCAGCAGGAAGCCGTTCAGTAACCCGTCGAAGCTCTGGTCGGCGAAGGGCAGCGCCAGCGCATCCCCGGCCAGTAGCGGGGCAGCGCGCCCATCGGCAGCGCGACGGGCGCGGCCGGCCAGCATCATCGGCAGGCTGAAGTCCGTTCCCACCGCCCGGCAGTCACGCTCTGCCAGCAGATCGAGGAAATCGCCGGTGCCGGTGCCCACGTCGAGGATCAGGCTGCCGGGTACCGGCGCCAGGGCCCGCACGGCCGCCCGCCGCCAGCCCCGGTCCATGCCTGCCGTCATGAGGCGGTTCATCAGGTCGTAGTGCCCGGCTATGGAGCCGAACATGCGGCTCACGTAGCCCGACTTGGCCGCGGGGGTGGGCAGACCTAATCCAGGTACAGGTACGGACACAGACGCTTCTCCAGCTGATCGATGAGCAGGTAGAACCCCAGGCCGAGCAGGCTCATGGCGACCACGCCGGCGTACATCTCGGCGTACGCCAGCCTGGTCCAGGTCTCCACCATGATGTAGTAGCCGAGACCGGCCTCAGTGGCGAACGACTCGGCGAAGAAGAGCACCGCCACCGCCGTCCCCACGCTCAAGCGCAGGGCGGTGAGCACAGCCGGCAGCGTCGCCGGTAGGTAGACGAAGCGGAAGAGCGCCCGCCTGCCCGCCCCCAGCGACCGCACCGAATGGAGCAGCTCTGGCCGCAGAGTAGCGGCCTCGTCCCGCACTACTACCAGCACCTGGAAGAACAATATGAGGGTGATGATGAACACCTTGGAGGTGTCGCCAATCCCAAGGAAGAGCAGGATGAGGGGCAGGAAGACGATCTTGGGTATGGGGTAGAGCACGTAGATGGCGGGCGACAGCAGCCGGTGCAGCCGCTTGCTCTGGCCCAGCGCTAACCCCAGCGGCGCCGCCAGGACCACGGCTATCGCCATGCTCGCCGCCACGCGAGCGGCGCTAGCCAGGAAGTGGCGGCCAAGCCCCTCAGGTATTTCGCGTACCATCGTGGCGGCGACGCGCAGTGGACCGGGCAGAATGCTGGCCGACACCAGCCAGGCGGCCGCCTGCCAGACCAGTACCAGCACGACCGTTGCCGCCAGGAGATCGCCGCGCCTCAACTGGACGCCTCCCCGGCCAGCACGGCCCGGACCTGGGCGCACCGCCCCGATGGGTCCGAACCGTCAGAGGGGTTCTCCACGACAACAGCGACTCGATTTGGCGGCCGACCCAGCACTAGGATCCTCCGACCGACGAAGACCGCCTCCTCGATGCTGTGGGTGACGAAGACCGTGGTGGCGCCTGCCTCCTGCCCCACCTGCAGTGTCAGGCGCTCCAGGTCCTCCCGCTGCATGGTATCCAGCGCAGAGAAGGGCTCGTCCAGCAGGAGGACGCGCGGCCCCAGGGCCAGGGCGCGCGCGATGGCGACTCGCTGCCTCTCGCCGCCGGAAAGCTGGCCGGGGTACTTGTCGCGCAGGTGGTCTATTCCCAGCCGTGCCAGCCACTCCGCCGGCGTGGCCGTGGCCGGAGGCGCGGACAAGCCGTACATGCGGCGCACGCGCAGGCCAAGCGAGGCATTGTCCAGCACCGAGGCCCAAGGAAGGAGTCCGTAGTCCTGCAGCACCAGGCCGACCGCTCCCTGTCGCAGCACGCGCGAGGCCCGCTCCCCGCCGATGGTGACGACGCCCTGCGCCGGCTCTCGCAACCCGGCTATGAGGTACAGGAGCGTGGTCTTGCCACCCCCCGACGGCCCCACCACCGCCCAGGACTCCCCCGCCCCGACGATCCACTCGAAGCCTTCGAACACCGGCCGGCTGCCGCGGCCGTAGGAGAAGGTGACGTCCAGCAGTTCGATCATTCGCCGTGAGCGCTCACGAATCGCTCATCCACCGAATCGGCATAGGCCACGGGCTTCGAGATCAGGCCCTTCTCCAGGCACCACGCCACCACGTCTGACCATTCCGCCTCTGTGGGCACGGAAGCGCCCGGCAGCGGGGGGAAGGTGTAGGTACCACGCAAGGCGTCGGGCACCCGGCCCTTGTCCACCAGCAGGTCACGGTAGCGCTCGGGGTGGGTCGCGATCTCATCGATGGCGCGCCCATAGGCGGCCACCACGCCGGCGACGGCCCCTTGCCGCTGCGCGATGACCTGCGTGCGGAAAGCGATCACGCTCTGGCTGATGTCCGCATGGGTGGAGTCATCCACTACCAGCCTCGCTCCCTGGAGCAGCGCCAATGCCGATAGCGGATCGGGCAGGGTGGCGGCATCTAGCTTCCCCTCGCTCAGAAGCTCCATACGCACGGGAATGCTCGGCACACCGACGGTCCGAATGGACTCGGGTGGCAAACCCTCGCGGACGAGCAGACGCTCGGTCACGTACTGGATCACCGAGTTCTGCGACACGGCGATCTCGACGCCGGCCAGATCGGCCACCGAGCGGACCGGGCTCCCGGCAGGCACGAGCACCGCGAACTGATGCGACTGCGGCAGTGCCTGGCGCGCCCGCCGCACTATGCGAAGTGTTGGCTTCTCGGCGTTGAACAGGACGGTCGCTACCAAGTCGGTCACCTGGCCGTCTAGCTGACCCGCTGCCATCAGCTGGTCGCGCTCGGCGGCGCTGGCAACCGGCACCAGTTCCACGCGGACGCCTTCGGCGGCGAAGTAGCCTGCGTCCAGAGCGACGTAGAACGGCACCGACTCGGCCAGCGGCAAAACTCCGATTCGAATCTTCTCGTCTTCGTCGTCCCCACGCCCGAGCCGGGCTCCGGCACAGCCGGTTACCCCCATCGCGGCGACCGCGATGCCCGCCACCAGGAACTGGCGCCGGCCCAATCGAGCCGCCGCTCCGCCCGCGCGCTCGCTAACAGAGGTAGACACTCAGCAGCACCCCCACCAGCACCAGTACGGCGATGTAGCCATTCATGTTGAAGAAGGCGACACCCAGTCGGGAGAGGTCGTCCGGGCGCACCAGCCGGTTCTCGTGCACGAGCAGCGCCGAGGTGCCGGCCCAGGCCATCCAGTAGGGCCAACACATCCCTTCGAGCAGGCCAAGCGCCAGTAATCCCAGCGCCGTCAGCAGGTGGCACACCCGCGCCACCGTAAGCGCACGCGCCACCCCGAAACGCGCCGGGACGGACTGCAGCCCCTCGCGCCGGTCGAACTCCACGTCCTGGCAGGCGTAGATCACATCGAAGCCGGCGATCCAGACGGCCACGATGGCCCAGAGCAGCCACGTCCCCGGCTCGAAGCGACCGGTCACGGCGATCCAGCCGCCGGCAGCGGCGGCGCCATCGGTGATCCCCAGCACCCAGTGGCTCGCCCAGGTGAAGCGCTTGGTGTAGGAGTAGCCGATCAGGAAGACCAGCGCCGCCGGCGCCAGCAGCAGCGTCAAGCGGTTGAGGCTGGCCGCCGCCGCCAAGTAGATCGCCAGGCTGACCCCCATCAGGGCCCAGACCTCGCCCGAGCGCACCGCCCCGGTCACCAACGGCCGTCCGGACGTGCGCCGGTTGCGGGCATCAATCTCCCGGTCAATGAGCCGGTTGGCCGACATCGCCAGGGTGCGTGCCCCGGCCATGGCCACCGTGATCCACAGGAACTGGGACAGCGTGGGCAGCCCGTCCGCCGCCAATAGCATGCCGCAGTATGCGAAGGGTAGCGCGAATATGGTGTGGGCGAACTTGATGTTATCCAGCAGGAGGGCCAGGCGCCTAGAGGCCATACTCCTCCCACCGCTCGTCCACCAATCGGTGGGTCTCCGCATTCATGGTCGCTTCCGTGGGCCACTCGCGCTCGAAGCCGTCTCCCGGGCCCTTGGCGGTGGCGTCTATCCCCAGCTTACCGCCGTACCCCGGGCGCAGGCTGGCGTGATCCAGATCGTCGGTCGGGCCCTCGACCACCACCAGATCGCGCGCCGGGTCCACGCTGTTGCCCACCCGCCAGGTGACCTCGGACAGGTCGTGGACGTTCACGTCCTCGTCCACCACGACGATCGTTTTGCTTAGCATCATCAGGCCCAGGCCCCAGAGGCCGTAGAGCACGCTCCGGGCGTGGCCGGGGTAGCGCTTGCGGATAGAGACGATCACCAGGTTGTGGAAGACGCCCTCGGCCGGCATGTTCATGTCTATCACGTCCGGCAGCATCAGGCGGATCAGGGGAAGGAAGAGACGCTCCGTCGCCTTGCCCATCCAGTAGTCTTCCATTGGCGGTCGCCCAACCACCGTGGCGGGGTAGATGGCGTCTCTGCGGCGGGTGATTGCCGTCACGTGGAAGACCGGATAAAGGTCCGGCAGGCTATAGTAGCCGGTGTGATCGCCGAAAGGACCCTCGAGCCGCCGCTCGTCTAGGTCCACATAGCCCTCGATCACAATGTCCGACGCCGCCGGCACCTCGAGTTCGACGGTCACCCCCTTCACCATCTCCACGCCCTTGCCGCGCAGCCAGCCGGCCAGCAGCATCTCGTCTATCCCCTGCGGCAGCGGCGCCGAGGCGGCGTAGGTGACCGCCGGGTCGCCACCCAGAGCGATGGCGGCCTCAAGCCGTCCCTGCCCGATGCTATGCGCCGACCGCTGATGGTCGGCACCGCCCTTGTGCCTCTGCCAGTGCATCCCCAACGTGCGCTCATCGAAGACCTGGAGCCGGTACATGCCCACGTTGCGGCGCCCAGTGGTCGGATCACGCGTGATGACGGCGGGCAAGGTGACGTAGCGTCCACCGTCGTACGGCCAGCACTTGATGATGGGCAGCGATTCCAGCGAAGCGGACGCGGTCTCCACGACCTGCTGACAGGGTGCCCGGCCCAC
>JAAYAV010000119.1 GCA_012719195.1 Anaerolineae bacterium
GCGAAGCCCGCCTTCGCGGGCTGACGCAGCCGGAGCCGGCCGGGCGCCCGTCCCCCATGCGCCCGCGGCTGGATGGGTAGCCCCCATAAGTAAGCGGCGGCGCGGGTGAGTGAAGCCTTCCGGTGGGCTTGGTGAACAGCCGGCGCAGGCCGGCTTCGCTCAGTTGTAGCCCCGGCCATTCATGGCGGGGGCGACCGGGCGGGGGCGACCCCCGGTTATGGCGACCGCAGGACTGCGACCGCACCCCCAGAGACGCCCACAAGGGGCTATACTACGGGAGTCAAGCCCGCCCGAAGCAGGAGGCATGCATTGGCCGATCCCACCACCCCCACCAACGTCATCTTCATCCTCACCGACGACCAGGGCATTTGGGCCGCCGGCTGCTACGGCAACCCGGAGATCCGCACCCCCAACATTGACCGCCTGGCCGCCACCGGCGTGCGCCTAACCGACTTCTTCTGCACCTCGCCCGTCTGCTCCCCCAGCCGCGCCAGCCTCATGACCGGGGCCATCCCCTCGCGCCACGGCGTGCACGACTGGCTGCGCGAGGGCAACATCCCGCCCAACGCCATCGAGTACCTGCAGGGGCAGACCACCTACACCGACGTGCTCGCCGCCCACGGCTACCGCTGCGGCATCAGCGGGAAGTGGCACCTGGGCGCCAGCCAACTCACCCAGCACGGCTTCGACCACTGGTTCGTGCACCAACTGGGCGGCGGCCCTTACCACAACGCCCCCATGGTGCGCGATGGGCAACTGGTGACCGAGCCCGGCTACGTCACCAACGCCATCACCGAGGACGCCCTCGCCTACCTGGCCCAGTCGGCGGCGCAGAAGCGCCCCTTCTATCTCAGCGTTACCTACACCGCTCCCCACAGCCCCTGGACCGGCCACCCGCAGGAGATCGTGGACTCCTACGACGACTGTGCCTTCGCCAGCTGCCCCCAGGAACCGCGCCATCCCTGGGCGATCTGGCTCACCGACGAGAACCTGGGCAACCGGGAATCGCTGAAGGGCTACTTCGCCGCCGTCACCGCCATGGACGCGGATGTGGGGCGCATCATTGATCGGGTCGAGGCTCTGGGCCTGCGCGAAAACACCCTCATCGTCTTTGGGGGCGACAACGGCTTCAGCGCCGGGCACCACGGCTTCTGGGGTAAGGGCAACGGCACCCAGCCCTTCAACATGTACGACAACTCGGTCAAGGTGCCCCTGATCTTCAGCCACCCCGGCCGCCTGCGCCAGGGGCGCGTCTGCGACGCCCTCACCAACGGCTACGACTTCGCCCCCACACTGCTGGACTACCTTGGCCTGCCGGGGCTCCCTGGCGAGGGGCTGCCTGGCCGCAGCTTCCTCCCCGCCCTCCTCGGCGAGGGAGAAGGCGGCCACGAGTCCGTCGTCGTCTTCTCCGAGTACGGGCCCGTGCGCATGATCCGCACCCGGGAGTGGAAGTACGTTTGCCGGCATCCGGCGGGCCCCGACGACCTCTATCACCTGGCGACGGACCCAGACGAGCGGCACAACCTGGCTGAGGCCCCCGAGCATGCGGCCACTCTGAGCAGCCTGCAGGCGGAGATGGCGGAGTGGTTCGCCCGCCACGTGCAGCCGGACCGTGACGGCAAAGGCCTGCCGGTCACGGGCGAGGGGCAGCTACACGCCGTCGGTCGCGGGCAGCCGGTGGCGGACGCGTTCGCCCGCTAGGCTACTGCCCTCCGGCAGAGTAGCGGCAGGGCGACGTCGGGGCACTTGGATCTCTCGCCTGGAGCGGGCGGGTGCGGTCGTGATCCGCCTTTCTGGGGCCGGCCACTCGATGGGCGGGGAGGGCTCGCCGGTGAAGGAGGCGCGCCGCAGCCACGGCTGAAGCGGCTGGCAGGACGCCACCCGGTGCGGTGGCCGCCCGCGCCCAGGGCGACCTGGCCTGGTCCAGCCCGGTGTGGCTGCGGGTAGGATAGGCCGAGATCGCCAGTCCGCGGGCTAGACGGGGACTCGCTCCGCAGCGAGGAGCTCGAGGACCGACAGCGGCTCACGATTGTCCGGTTCGCGAATATACGACCGCGTGTAGTTGATGTAGCGGACTGCACCGGCGCGATCCACCAGGAGTACGGTGGGCGTGAAGACGCAGGACAGGGCCGGTAGAACTGTCCGCCGCACACAGACGCCGTACTGCTCAGCCACCAGCCCGCCCTTGTCGGTCAGGATAGGGTACGGCGGCTTATTCTCCCGCACGTGCTTCGCGATCAGCTTGGGGCCGTTCGGCACCACCACCAAGATCTCGGCACTTTGTGATCGGAAGCCCTCATAGTCGTGGCGCAACTGCGCCATGTGGTTGACACAGTGCGGTCAGACAA
>JAAYAV010000013.1 GCA_012719195.1 Anaerolineae bacterium
ACAGTGGACTAGCTGTAGTAGTCTCGCGGCTTCGGCAGCCGCGAACACCCGAGGAGGTACGGCATGGTAGAGGCCAGAATGACGCGACGCCGAGTCCTGCAGTGTGCGGCGATAGCCTTCGGAGGGGCACTGACGGCCTGTGCGCCGGCGGCTACCCCGGCCGCCCCGTCCGAGGCTGCCGGCAGCCCCGAGGCCACCATCGCGCCCGCTGCTGCGGCAGGGGAGCGACCGGTGGTGACGATCTTTGTCGGGATGGGTACCGGTACGGCGCCGGAGCAGCAGGAGGTCCAGGACAGCCTTGCTGCGGAGTGGAACGCGTCCGGCAGCGACATCGCTATCGAGTACATGTACGTGCCCCACGATGAGAGCCGCACCAAGTGGGCGACCATGATGGCGGCTGGGACGCCGCCGGCGATCAACATGCCTTCCGGCGTGGAGCAAACAGGGCGCTTCCAGGACACGAACCTGGATATCGGCCCTTACCTGGAACGTGACCAGTACGATCTCAGCGACTTCGGCGACCTCATCCCGGAGATCGGCAAGTACGGCGGCATCACCTATGGCGTTGTCATGGGCGTCTACCCCAGCGTCCTCTACTACAACGAGGACCTGTTCGACCAGGCTGAGGTCGACTACCCCACCCATGAGTGGGGAGCTTCGGACTGGGACTACGATGCCATGGTGGAGATGGCGCAGAAGCTGAGCCGGGACGGTTCCGACCGGAGCTCGGCTACTGAGGGGTTCGATCCGGAAGACCAGACGCAGTGGGGATACGACGAGATTCAGTGCGGCCTGCTTATCAAC
The DNA here is from genome assembly GCA_012719195.1 of Anaerolineae bacterium. GTDB lineage: Bacteria > Chloroflexota > Anaerolineae > DRVO01 > DRVO01 > Ch71. The sequence goes on from JAAYAV010000013.1 coordinate 805, forward strand.
GCCTTGGCTCAGAGCTGGGGCGCGGAGAACATGGGCTGGAGCGACGACTTCCGCACCCTCTATTTCAACCAGCCCGCCTGGGTAGAGCGCCTGCAGTGGGTCAGCGACGCGATCTGGAAGTGGTACATCATGCCCTCCGCGCAGCAGACGGCCGCGGCCGCTCCCGGGTTCGACAGCGGCAAGCTGGGCATCGACCAGTGTCACTCCTGGATGATGGGCGAGTTCGCCGAGCTGGAGTTCCACTGGAATGCGGGTGCGATTCCGTCCGGCCCGGCGGGGAAGATCGTGGCACAGTGCGATGTGGATGGATTCCTCATCTGCAACCAGTTCGCCGATCTGGACGCCGCCTGGGAAGTGGCCAAGTGGATGATGGAGCCGGACCAGATGCTGCGGCTGAACCTCACCTGGGGAGCTTTGCCGCCGCGAGCCTCTCTGCAGGAGCGCTACATCGAGGAGATGTCGTCCAAGTTCCCCAACGTGGACCTGCAGGTGTTCTTCGACTCCCTCGGCTACATCGATATCCCCAACCAAGAGACCTATCTGCCTCGCTACGGGGAGATCTGGGACGCTTTCTATGCTGGTCTTGACCGGATCGTGACCGGAGACGAAAAGAGCGCCCAGGTGGTGCTCGACGACGTGCAGGCCACCGTCCAAGGCTATCTGGACGAGCATTGGGCCCAGCAGTCGTAGGCAAGACGTTCCGGTAATGCAGGAGGGCTCCACGTTGGAGCCCTCTCCACTTGGGCGAAAGCAGTACTCGCCGGAAGGAGCGGCACTCCACCGATGGCAAACTCAGTGACTGCGCGTGGCCCGTCACGCCGGGAAGCGTTCACCGCCTATGCGCTGATCAGCCCCTGGCTAGTGGGCTTCGTGGTGTTCACCGCCGGACCGATGATCGTGTCCCTCGCGCTTTCCTTCACCGAATACAACGTCGTCAGCCCGGTTGTGTGGCGGGGCACCTCTAACTACACCAACGCCTTCTTCGGAGACCCGCTGTTCTGGCAATCCATCAAGGTAACCTTCGTCTACGCCGCCCTCTCCCTGATTCCCGGTCTGGTGGTGGGGCTGGCGGTGGCGTTGCTCCTCAATCTCAGCATCCCCTGGCTATCCGTATGGCGGGCCATCTACTACCTGCCCTCGGTCATCTCCGGCGTGGCGGTCGCGGTGCTGTGGCAGTACGTGCTCAACCCGCGGTTCGGCATCGTTAACTGGGCCCTAAGCCTGGTGGGAATCAAGGGGCCCGGCTGGCTCGCGGACCCGAACTGGGCGCTGCCGTCGCTGGCGCTCATGAGCCTATGGGCGGCGGGCGGGGCGATGGTCCTCTATCTGGCGGCGCTTCAGGGAGTACCTACGGCACTCTACGACGCAGCTAAGGTTGACGGCGCCAACGCCTACCATCGCCTCCGCTTCGTGACCCTGCCCATGATCTCGCCGGTGATCTTCTTCAACCTGGTCATGGGCACCATCGCCACCTTCCAGTACTTCACCAACGCCTACGTCATGACTGGGGGCGGGCCGAACAACGCCACTCTCTTCTACAACCTGCACCTGTACAACCACGCTTTCCGCTACTTCCGTATGGGGTACGCGGCGGCTCTCGCCTGGGTCCTGTTCGTCATCATTCTCCTTCTCACCCTCGTCATATTCCGCAGTTCGACCGCCTGGGTGTACTACGAAGGCCAACTCAAGGCGGGGAGGTCATAATGACCAGCCAGACGCAAACGGCGGGCCGCAAGCCGCGCCGCCGGTTCATGAGTTCGGAGACGCTGGGCAAGGTTGTCGCTCTCGTCGTCTTGGCGCTGGGCGCCGTTGTCATGGTCTTCCCGTTGGCGTGGATGTTCTCCTCGTCGCTGAAGCCGCTGGCGCAGATCGGCCTCTTCCCGCCGGTGTGGATACCGCGGGAGCAGGTGCAGGTGGCTGTCGGAGAGAGCACCTTCCCCCTCTACCAAGTGGAACTCGAGGGCGAGACGAGGGCGCTGGCCATGGTGGATAAGCAGGGGCGCGTGGGAACCTACGTGGATCCGGCGGCCCCGACCGAGTTGATCGAGGCCAGCGTGAACTCGGCGGAACCGCTCTATCGGACGAGGCTGCGCTGGGAGAACTACCTCGAGGCGCTCACGGTGGTGCCCTTCGGCACCTACGCCCTGAACACGGCCAAGGTGGTATTCGGCTCCATGTTAGGGATGCTGCTCTCCACCTCACTGGTGGCGTACGGCTTCTCGCGCTTCCGGGCTCCGGGCCTGAGCGTGTTGTTCCTCCTGCTCCTATCCACCACTATGCTGCCCCACCAGGTCACGCTCATCCCGACCTACATCCTCTTCAGCAAGCTGGGGTGGATCGACACCCTGAAACCTCTGATCGTGCCGTCGTTCTTTGCCGGGGCCTACGACGTCTTCCTGCTCCGGCAGTACTTCATGACCATCCCACTGGAACTGGACGACGCCGCCAAGATAGACGGGTGCGGCACGCTGGGCATCCTATTTCGTATACTGCTCCCCATGGCGAAGCCGGCCATCGCCACGCTGGCCATCTTCCACTTCATGTGGGCCTACAACGACTTCTTCAACCCGCTCATCTACCTCCACCATCAGAGCAACTACACCATCGCGCTGGGGCTGCAGAGCTTCAATGCCTTCCGCGCCACCCGCTACGACCTGCTGATGGCCGCCTCGCTGGTGACCGTTCTACCGTGCATCCTGCTTTTCTTCTTCGCCCAGCGCATCTTCATCCAGGGAATCGTCTTCAGCGGGGTGAAGGGTTAGGGGTAACTTCGCGTAACGCCGGCGAGGAGCGTTCGGCCCGCCGGCGTCCTGGGGGAGAGGCTGTTGTTCATAGACATCCATGCCCACGCCTACCGGCGCTCCGCACCCTGGCCGGTCCGGTTCGCCACTCCCGAGGAGGTCCTGGCGCGCTATGACTCGCTGGGAATCGGCCGGGGGGTGTTGCTGCCGATCGTGAGCCCGGAGGTGTACCTTCCTCAGACCAATGAGGAGATCCTGGAGATGGTGGAGTGGTTCCCCGACCGCTTCATCCCCTTCTGTAACGTCGACCCGCGAGCGCTCACCAACTCTGCCGATGCACCCCTGGGCGACCTCCTGCGCCACTACCGCGACCGTGGCTGCAAGGGGCTTGGGGAGGTCATGCCCAACCTGGAGGTGGAGGACGACCTGGTGCAGAACCTCTTCCGCCACGCTCAAGAGGTCGGCTTCCCGGTCATCTTCGACGGGACGGACCGGCGGCGCGGCGATTTCGGTCTCTACGACGACCCCGGTCTCCCGCAGCTTCAGCGCACTCTGCAGCGTTTCCCGGACCTGGTCATCCTGGGCCACGGGCCGGTGTTCTGGGCGGAGATAGGCCCGGTGGAGATCAAGCCGGCTCCGGGCAAGAGGGTGATGCGCTGGTCCTCAGCGCCCCTCCTCGAGGAGGGGGCGGTGCCGCGGATGATGCGGCAGTTCCCAAATCTGTACGGCGACCTGTCCGATGCTAATCCCTGGCACGCCCTCTCGGGCGACCCCGACTACGGCGCTCGCTTCCTCACCGAGTTCCAGGATCGCCTGCTGTTCGGAACCGACATCTGCTTCGCCGAAATGCCGCTACCCATAGTGGACTTGCTGCAAGCCTGGCGCAGGGATGGCAGGATCAGCGCGACCGTGTTCCAGAAAGTGGCGCGAGAGAACGCTGTCAGGCTGCTCGGCCTCTAGCGGTTTGGCTGGCAGTTGGATGCGGGTCGGTTCCCGCCGCCGTATGATGGAGTCGGCTGAAGAGCGGCGCATGGCGTGCCCGTGGGCCGCGGCGCCCGGCCTGTTCGCTGGCGGCGGCAAACCTCTGGAGGCGTGACATGAGAGTGATGGTGGTCTACGATTCCGTCCGTGGAAACACTCAGGCCATCGCCGAAGCGATAGCCGCCGCCCTTCCCGGTGGGGTGGTCGCCTTGGCGGTGAGCGAGGCGGTGCCCGAATCCCTGGAGACGGCGGACTTGCTGATGATCGGCTCTCCCACGCACGGAGCGATGCCTACCGAGGCGATGCAGAGCCTGCTGGAACGCATGGGTCCGCCGAAGCGAGGAGGCCGCGTGGCCGCCTTCGACACCCGGCTTACGTGGCCCTTCCTGGCCAAGTGGGGCGGATTCGCCGCCGACAAGATCGCCCTGAACCTGTCCGGCAAGGGTTGGGAGCTGGCTACGGCGCCGGCGGGATTCTACGTCTCAGGACTGCTGCGATTCC
>JAAYAV010000120.1 GCA_012719195.1 Anaerolineae bacterium
ACCTGCTCCAGGATGTCGATAACCATGAAATGGCCGCCATCACGCACCTCGGTGAAACGCGTCCGCGGGATGTTGGCGGCGAGGTAGTAGCCCATGTGCGAGGGCAGGATGGTGTCGCTCGCCCCGTGCCAGAGGTGCACCATGGGGACGATGGCGCCGAGATCGAACCCCCAGGGACGGGCGAAAACCGTCACGTCCTGGGCGTAGGCGCGTACTCCCTGACGGGCGGACTCGCGGAACGACTGGCTCATCATCCGGCCGACCTCGGGGCGTCCGAGTATCTGCTGGTCGCCGGCGCAGAGGTTGCCCCACTGCCCCGCCTCAAAGGCGGCGGCGCCCTCGCGCGGATCGGCGAGGCGGGCCATCAGCGGGTGCAGGATCCAGGGTAGGTAGCGCCCAATGCGGAAGGCGGCTTGCACCCAGGTCCCCAGCCCCTCCAGGCCGCCGGGGCGGTTCGTGGGGGCAAGGCTGCTCACCAGGGCGACCCCGGTGAGGCGGTGCGGGAGGGCGTAGGCGCAGGCCGCTGCGTGGGGCCCGCCACCGGACACGCCGACGACGGAGAACCGAGCGATGCTCAGCGCGTCGGCGAGATGCTCAATGTCGGTGGGCCAGTGCAACAGGCGGCGCCCCCGCTGGAAGGTGGACCGTCCGTAGCCGGGGCGATCGGGCACGATGAGGCGTACCGGCCCCAGCGCACTGCCCGGTGCAGCCGGCGGGCGCTCCAGGCGGGAACCGGGCGTGCCGTGGAAGTAGAAGACGGGCCGGCCGGCCGGGTTCCCGTACTCGGCGTACGAGAGCACGCGGCCGTCCGGCAGGTTGATCTGAGCCTCGACGGGCGTGGGTGCCTCAGCGTGGAGCATGCCCCATAGTAGCCCCGCGCCTCAAGAGCGACAAGGGCCGGACGGCTAGAGGGTCCCGGCCGCCTCGGTAGCCTCCTTCATACGGTCAACATAGTAGAGGTAGTTCTGGAAGGGCACATCCGGGGGCACCAGATGGTCGCACCACGGGATGTAGCCGCCGTCGTACAGCAGGGGGGTCAGGTGCGCCAGTTCGGCGTCGATGGCGTCCTTGCCGGCGGCCATGGCGCGCTTGTCGACGCCTCCGATGAGGCGAAGCTCACGGCCGAACTTACGACGCCACTCCACCGGGTCGACGCTGGCGGCACGCTCGAGCGGGTACAGCCCGTTCACGCCTGCCTCAAGCCACAGGGGGACAAGATCCTCGGGGTTGCCATCGCAGTCCAGGAAGATGAGGTCGACGCCATGGTCACGGAGGCAAGAGGTGATCTTCTTGTACGGCTTGAGCATGAAGCGGCGGAACATCGCCGGAGAGAGGTGCGGTCCGGTCTTGTAGGCCATGTCTTCCCACATGAGGGCGTAGTCGATGTCGACCTGCTCCAGCGCGGGCGTGATGACGGCGACGACGAAGTCGGCGACGTAATCCATCATCTCCTGGATCCAGTCGGGATCATCGTAGAGGGTGACGGACACGCGCTCGAACCCCATCCAGTTGCGGATCCAGCCGTAGATGCTGCCGGCGCTTATGGAGAGCGGGTAGTCGCGCTGGGCCCACAGCCGCTTCATCTCCTCCCAGCGGAGGGGATAGCGAACGGGTGACTCGGGGTTGAGCCGGGGCTTAATGAGCGTCTCCCAGTCTTCCCGTGTTTCCATGGGGAATCTGAGCCACTTGGGCATGGTGAGGTCGCCCTTGGTCTTGAACTCCTGCCGGGTGACGCCGTTGCGATCGCGGTAGATGCGGTACTCGTCGGTCTCTTCGAGCGTTTCCTCGCGGAAGCCCGGGACGAGACCGACGCTCACGCCGACGCCGTCGCGGCGGTCCACGTCGAAGTAGCGCTCCAGGTGGGCATCGGCGGGAAGGCCCTCGTCCTCCCAGCGCTCGATGGTCTCGCGCCAGTACCAGAGCTCCCACTGCGGCACGCGATCGACGGGCTGGTAGTTCATGCAGGCCAGGAAGCGCTCACGATCATTCATGGTGTCTCCCTCGGGCATGTTTAGCAGTGTGGGTGAGGCGGCGCCAGGCGTCCTCCCGGCTAGACCGTGAAGGCTCGCACCGCCTCGGTGATGGCGAGCAGGTTATCGAGCGGCGTCCCGTGGGGCGTGGCATCGCCGCTGGAGAGGACGAAGCCACGGCAGGGGCGCATCGCCTCCAGCAGTTCGGTCACCAGGGTGCGCAACTCGGCCGGGGCGGCCCACTTCATGGTGGGCGGGGCGAGCCCGCCGATGATGACCTTGCCGTCACCCCAGATGGCGCGCGCCTCGGGAGCGCTGAGATCGCCAGTGGGCTCAGGCCCGAGCGAATCTACCCCGTCCTGCCGGCCCTGTCCCACCAGTTCGGCCACTCCCTTGAGGGTGCCGCACATGTGGGTGATGAAGAGCTTGCCGCCGGCATGGCAGATGTCGGCGTACTCGTCGATGTAGGGGAGGCTCCACTGCCGGTAGATGGCAGGCGACATGACCGTGGTGGAGGTGTCCTCGTAGTCAATGATGAGGGGGGCGGGCGAGGAGGCCAGCACCTCATAGACGCGCTTGTTCCGCCGGTGCATAGCCGCCATCAGCTCCGCCATCTCCTGGGGATGGTCGGCGAGAAAGTAGTAGACCTTCTCGATCTTCATGTCGTGCTGCAGGAGCGCCTGGATGGGAGACAGCGGGCCACTGGGCACGGCCAGCCCGTCATCTCCGATGATTGCCTGCGCCTCGCGCCAGCGGTCGTAGTCGGGCTCGACGACGGAGTGCTCGGCGAGGTAGATGAAGGGCTCGAAGTCGTCCAGCGTCTGAAGCGGGGGGTGGTGGAGGAAGTCGGTGGATTCGGTGAGGCGCCATTTCTGAGTCAAGGTGCCGACCGGGGTGTGGATGAGCTGGGTGCGCTCCTCGCCGGTCACCCGGTCCTCGTACTCCACCCCGGGGACAGTCGTTCTGACGGTGGGGGTGTGACGCTCGAGGATGTCGGCGCCAATGTAGCGGAGCGACTCCACCACGTTCATGGTCTTGTCGGGTGGCAGGGAGCGAGTGAAGTAGCCGTCGATCAGGGGCGCCCACGGTACTCGGTCGATGGGTTCGAAGTGTAGCGCCGCCAGCAGGCGTTCTTGACCGGTCATTGACTCTGCTACCTCCCCGCCAGGCCGGTCAGCTGAACACCGGCGATGAACTGCTCCTGGGCCAGGAAGAAGATGACGATGACGGGGGCAACGGTTATCACGGAGGCCGCCATCACCCAGTGCCAGTCGTAGCCGAAGCGTCCCTGGTACATCCGTAGCCCAAGGGAAAGGGTGTAGTTCCGGTTCGAGTTGAGGTAGATGAGCGGCCCCATGAAGTCGTTGTAGTGACTGAGGAAGCTGAAGAGGCCAATGGTGATGAGCGCCGGGCGGGTGAGGGGCAGGATGATCTGCCAGAAGATGCGGAAGTAGCCGGCCCCATCCATGATGGCGGCTTCGTCCATCTCGTAGGGTATGTTGCTACAGAACTGCCGGTAGAGAAAGATGTAGAACGCTCCTCCTCCAAGCCAGGCAGGCACGATGAGAGGGAAGAATGTGTCTATCCAGCCCAGGCTGCGGAAGAGGACGAACTGCGGCACGAGCAGCACCGCGCCCGGTAGCATCATGGTGCCAATGACCAGGGCGAATACCTTCTCTCGACCGGGCCAGCGCAGCCGGGCAAACGAGTACCCGCAGAGGGAGGTGCTCAGCAGTGTCCCGATCAGCGCCGTGACCGATATGACCATCGTGTTGCGTATGAAGAGAGGCATGGGAAGGATGGTCCACACTTCCTGGTAGTTGGACCAGCGCAGCGTCTGCGGAATCCACTGGATGGGCCGGGTGAAGACCTGCCCTGGATGCTTGAACGAGGTGGAGAGAGTCCAAAGCAGGGGGACCATGAAGGTGATGCCGAGCAGGATCAGGATGGCGTGCAGGAGCAGGCGCCCCGCCAGGCGCTGCACGCTCATGCGCTGCCAGAAGCGCAAGGGGCCGGCGTCCGATGCTGATTTGATGGACTGCTGCTGTGCCATGGCCTCTCCTTCCTAGGACCGGAGCGCTTCGTAGTAGACCCAGCGGCCGGCGAGACCGAACTGGATCACGGTGAAGAAGCTGATGATGAAGAACAGCACCCAGGCCAAGAGCGCCGCGTAACCCATGCGGAAGTACTCGAAGCCGTTGCGCCACAGGTAGAGCACGTAGAAAAGGGTGGAGTTCTCCGGGCCGCCTCCGGTCATAATGTAGGCGGCGGTGAAGACTTGGAATGAACCGATGATTCCGACAACCAAGTTGAAGAAGATGATCGGGGTGATGATGGGAATGGTGATGTGGCGGAACTGGCTCCATTCGCCGGCGCCATCGATGGTGGCCGCCTCCTTGAGGACGGCGGGCACCCCCTGAAGCCCGGCGAGGAAGATGATCATCTGCGGCCCAATGCCCCACACGGACATCATGATGAGGGCAGGTTTGGCCAGGGCGGGCTCATAGAGCCAGTTGGGCCCGGCGATGCCGAAGTTGCGCAGGAACTCGTTGAGAGTCCCGTAGTCGGTGTGAAGTATCTGCAGCCAGATGACGGCGCTGGCCACGGCCGGAGTGATGGAGGGCAGGTAGTAGATGGTGCGGTAGAGGGCCAGGCCCCTGATCTGGACGTTCAGCGCCAGGGCAAGCAGGAAAGCAACGGCAAGCTGTACGGGCACGCCGATGAAGGTGTAGTAGGCGGTGTTGTAGAGCGCGATGGGTACCCGACGATCGCCCACCAGCCGGGTGAAGTTGGCCAACCCGCCCCACTCGGGAGGCGTGATCAGGTCCCACTTCAGGAACAGCAGGAGGATGGAGTAGATCATCGGGCCCATGGTGAAGGCTACGAAGCCGATGAGCCAGGGGGAAGCAAAGAGCCACCCGGCAACTGCCTCGCGGTTGGCGAAGCGTTTGCGGCGGCGGGTGCTCGAGACCGGTGCTGCGGCCATGGAGGACTCCTCGTCCGATACGCGGTCCCAAGGGACTGTCTGTTCGATAAGGGGCGCTTCCTCGGGCGGAAGCGCCCCTACCAGCAGTGCAGAGACGGCTCTAGCCTTCGAGCTCCGACCAGTAGTCGTCCAGCATGGCCTGGATGTCCAAGTTGGCCTCGGCGAAGGCTTCCTCGGCGGTGCGCCGCCCGTTGATCACGGAGTCGAGCGCGGGACCGATAGCCTCGTTGTTCATCTGGAGTTCCGCCCCGCTGATCACATGGACGGTGCCCGTGTCCCAGCCGGAGGCGAAGGCGGAGGAGGTGGTGAAGTTGTAGCTCTCCTCAACGATGGGACCCCACATCTCCTCGATGCGCCGGCCGGAGTTGGGCTGGCGCCCGCCCAGGCTGACATGCCGCTGACCGACATCGCTGCCGATGAACTTGAGGAGCTCCCAGCAAGCGGCCGGCTCAGGCGTGCGGGCAGACATGGCGTGCCCGTGGCGGAAGCCGTTGCAGATGGAGCCGGCGGACCCACGCGGCACGGGGGCCACCTCGAACGGGGTACCGCCTTCCCTCGCGGCCGACGGCCCCCACATGCGGGCCAGGAACCAAGGCCCCTCGTAGATTATGGCAACGTTGCCGGTCTGGATCGTGTTGGCTCCGCCCTGCATCATGGCGGGAGTGGGGGAGGCCTTGTACTCGTTCACGAAGTCGCCCACCCAGAGCTGGATCTCCTTCGTGACGGCCGGGTCGTCGAAGTTGGCCTTGCGTGGGTTCACGATCTGGTCCCACTCCAGGGCGCCGTTGAGGCGGATGAAGGGCGCGAGCCGCTCATAGCCACCCTGGGCCTGGAAGCCCCACTGCTCCACTCCGTCGAATGTGCCGGTGAGCGCCTGGACGGTCTCGGTGAACTCTTCGATCGTCCAGTTCGGGTCGGGAGGGAAGTCCAGGCCGGCCCGCTCGAAGGGCTCCCGGGCGCACACCATGACCATGGCGCCGCCGTCGGAGACGGCCATGTAGGTCTTGCCGTCCATGTCGGTCTGGGGTCGGGCGGCGTCGGACCAGACGTCAGTCATGTAGTCGGGCAGGTCGGCGTCTATGAACTCGTTGAACGAGCGGATGACGTTGCGCTCGGCGAACGGCTGCCAGCGCCAGCCCTGGACGTAGATGAGATCCGGCTCGACGCCGCCGGCGATCTGGGTCTGCATCTTCTCGTAGTAGGACCCGATCCATTGCTCGAGCTCGACGCCGATCTCGTCCTGCTCCTTGTGGAAGTCGTCGGCGATGCCGGAGTAGATCTGCATGTCGGTGATGTCGCCCCAGACGGACAGCTTGATCGTCTTGGCGACGCCCGCGGGGGCAGGGCGCCCCACGATCTCCGGTACTTCCGTTGCGGCCGGTGCCGGCGCCTCTTCCTCTGCGCCGCCAGCCGCCGGAGCAGGGGTGGCAGCCGCGCACGCCGCCAGCACACCGGCTCCCGCCATTGCACCGAAGCCTAACAACATCCGTCGGCGAGTCAGGTGAGACATTTCCGCCTCCTCATGGGATCAGATGAACGTCGGCCCTCGAGATGGTGGGCCTCGCCAGCGTGCGAGACCTTATCATTCTCAGTCTACTTGATGCCGCCGATGTCCTTCCATAGAATGGCGACTAACGCGCGACTGGCATGCGACCGGAACGCGACACGGTGGTGATGAAGTGGATGGTGTGAACGCGGCTCTGCCCTCGAGTGCTTTCGTGGCAGAAGTGCGCGATGCCGTGGGGCACCTCTACGACTCGGCCTATCTGGCTCGGCACCCGGTTCTTGATCACCTGCGGGCGTTCTCCGGGGTGGACTCGACCTCTGCGGTGAGGGCGTTTCGCAAGGCGCTGCTCGACGCTGTCGAGGAGCTGCGTCCTCCGGCGGGAACGCCGGACGACGACCCGGCCTGGCGGCCGTACCGGGTGATCTGGCACCGGTTCGTGGTCGGTCGGCAGTTGCCTGCGCTGGAAGCCGAACTGGCACTGGGCCGCCGCCAACTTCAGCGCGAGCAGCGGCGGGGGCTCGATGCTCTGAGCCTCAGGCTGTGGGAGCGGTTCGGTCAGGAGCCGGCAAGGAGGCTCGATTCGCCCGAGGCGGTGCGCCAGGAGGCGTCGCGTCTGGCCAGGCGACAGAGGGTGACTCTGGCGGAGCAGTTGGCGCGGGCTCTGGTGTCCGTGTCGCCCCTGGCGGAGCAGCTTGACGTCACGATTGAGGGCGTACACGCCGACCCCAGGCTGGAGGCAGCGGGAGACCCCACGTTGGTCCGTCAGCTTATCGTGGCCGTTCTGTCACTGGCCATACGAGACGCTCCCGGCGGACGCGTGTCTTTCGAGTTGGCCGGCAGCGACGACAGCGTCGACGTCACGGTGACAGCCCTCGGCCGGGAAGGACAGGAGGCAGCCGTCTCTCCCCTCACTGCTGCCATCGAGGCACTGGCGGAGGGGCAGCAAGCGCGGGTGTGGGAGTCCGGCGATGGGCTCAGCCGACAGATCGTGGTCTCCTTCCCGCCCAGCCCCCGTGAACGACTGATCGCGTTCGTGGAAGACAACCCGGACGTGGTGGCTCTGTTTGGGAGGTACCTCTCGGGGCAGGGCTACCTGCTGCTGGGGGTAGAGGAAGGCGAGACGGCCATGGAGAAGTTGGTCCAGGCCAGTCCGGACGCGATCCTGCTCGACATCATGCTGGAGGACCTGGACGGCTGGGAGGTGTTGCGGCAGCTCAAGACCCATCCGGAACTACGGCACGTGCCGACTGTGGTCTGCTCCGTATTGCACGAGCCGGAGTTGGCCGCCTCTTTGGGGGCAGACGCCTACCTGTGCAAGCCGGTCAGGCCGGCTCGGTTGCTGGAGTGTCTTGCCGCTCTTGTGGCTCGTTAGCGTAGCGCGGCGGGAGAGCCTTGGTGAGCATCTCCAGGAAACGCACGATCTCTCCCGAAGCAAGGCCTGACTCCCTCACGACGTGAATCTCCCCCGGCGCCGACCGGGCGGCAGTCTCAGCCGGTCGGCGAGCGGTGACCACCATGACGGGGACGGAGCGGTAGAGCCGCGAGCGCTGGAGAAGATCCAGGAAAGCCGTCCCGCCCATGCCCGGCATCAGCAGATCAAGCACGATGAGGTCCGGTAGGTCGGGCTGCTTCTCTTCGAGCCACGCCAACGCGCCCTCCGCCGTTGTGAAGCTGGCTACCTGAGCGGCGGGCCAACGGCGCTTGATGACCCGCCCCAGGAGGCCAAGCATGTCCTCGTCGTCCTCTACCAGCAGCAACTGGCGGGGATGCGAGCGGATGCGGGCTATGGCGGCGACCAACTCCTGCCCGGATACCGGCTTGATCAGGAGTTCGGAGACGCCCAGCCGGCGGCCCGCCGTTCTTTCGGTGGGCACCGCAGACACGACAATGGGCACATCCAGGCCCGTTGTGCTCCGCGACAGGGATCGCGCCGCCTCCAGGGCCTGCGGGAGCCGTTCTTCGGACGCGGGGGCGAGGACGACCGCTTCCGGGTGGTTCTCGCGGATGACGGCCGCGAGATCGCCCTCTGATGGTGCGGCGACGACGCGGAGGCCTTCCAGGTGCCGCTCGAGCAAGCGTACGGCGATGGGGTCGTCGCTCGCCACCACCAGCGTCCCCGCCTGGGAGCGACTCTCGGAGCGGTGCGGCTGAGCCCGCCGTGGCTCGACCGGCTGTTGTGGGAGGCGGCGTTCGGGGCGCGGGAGGGCGAAGTAGAAGGTGCTGCCGCGTCCGAGTTCGCTCTCGGCCCAGATGCGACCACCGTGCAGCTTGATGAAGTGCTTGGAGATGGTGAGCCCGAGGCCCACGCCTCGGTTGCCCAGGGTGACGGAAGAGTCGACACGCTCAAACTCGTTGAAGATGGCGTCGAGCCTCTCCGGTGGGATTCCGGGACCGGAGTCGCGCACATAGGTGATGAACTCGGCATCGGTGCTCCAGGCTCCCACCTCGATGGTGCCGCCGGGAGCGTAACGGGCAGCGTTGTTGACCAGGTTGAGCAGCACCTGGCGAATCCGGGTGGCGTCCAGATCGAGGACCGGGGCATGGCTCGGCAGGCTAACGCTCAGCTCGGCGCCTGACTCGCGGATCAGGATGCTGGCCGAGACGAGCGTCTCGCGGATCAGGCGCAAGGGTTCGGTGGGTTGGGGCAGGACGGGCAATCGCGACGCCTCGATCTGCGAGAGGTCGAGCACGTCGTCGATCATGCCGAGCAGATGTTCGGCGTTTCGCCAGACTTTGAGCAGGTCCTCGCGCAGTTCAACCGAGGCCGACTCGAGCCCATAGGCCTCCGGCGCCGTGCAGATCATCTCAGCGAAGCCCACGATGATGTTCAGAGGCGTGCGCAGCTCGTGGCTGATGTTGGCGACGAAGCGAGACTTGGCCCTCCGCGCGTCCTCGGCTTCACTGCGCGCTTCTTCCAGCTCGTGCAGGGTCCGATTGAGCACGCTGTGCGCCCGGCGCAACGAGTCCAGGGTGCGACGCAGCTGCGCCCGGCGTTGGGTAACCTCGGTGGCCGTCTGCCAGGCGCGCGCCTGGCTCTGCATGGCCCAGCCTAGGGCGGTGTAGAGGTTGCGGGTGGAGAGCCAGGAGCCGAACGCGCAGAGCCAGGTCACGCCGAGCGGAGGCGCCAGGCTGGCGGGAGGAAGGTGTGGCGGGCGCAGCAGGATGGCCGCCGCGGAGATGCCGACGGCCAGCCCGAGGGAGGGCCTTACGCCCACCACCAGCGCCGCCACCATCACGGCAACCGCCTGGAAGTAGAGCCAGTTGGCGTCCTGAAAGATTCTATAGCCGGTGAGGAAGGCGCCGGCCAGACCGAGTAGAAAGAGGTAGCCTCTGACCTCGGGCCCGAACAGTCTCCACGCCGCCAGGCTGGCAATGGAGCCCAGAAGCAGGACAGCGGGCGCCGCCAGCGTCTCTCCCGGCGGCGGCTGCTGATCGACCGTGGACGCGGCGGCGATCCAGGCCCAGGCCCCCACCAGCCCGGCCAGGGCCAGCCCGCGCGCGATGGGCCGGCGTAGCTCGTCAAGATCCAGGTTAGCCTGGTACTGGGTCATGTCAGTGCCTCTTAAGCTTGCTCGGCGGCTGAGTTCGCGGACGCGGTCGGCGTCCGAGAGGCGCTGACGGCAGCCCTAGGATGCCGTCACTTCGCCTCCTCGGTGGTGTAGGCCGGGATGGCTGCGGTACGCTTTCGGCCGTGGCTATCCTCGTAGTCGAGCTCCCAGGTGGGCACCCAGGCCAACGTGACGGAGTCTACGCGGACGTCCGTGCGCCGGGGACGAATGACGCGCTCCTCTGTCTCAGCCGCCACTTCTTCCCACTCATGCCCCAGGGCCTCGGCGTCGCTTTCCAGCTGGCTCTTGAGGTCGTCGGCATCAGCCTTGAGCCGGGCGACGGCGGCCTCCGCCTCTTGCACGTCCGCAAGGGCGGCGCTGGTCAGGCGGCGCTTGGTGGCGGCGCTGCTCAGGCTCTTCTTGCGCCCGAAGATGCCCAAGAAGCCCACGACCGTCTCCAACCCGGAAACGACCTCCTCGCGCTTGCGGGCGTCGTACTCGGCCCGCTCGGTAACCACGTTGCGCTCCGCCCTCTCCTGCTTCTGCGCCAGGCCGCGCAGTTGGGTCTCGTACTTGGACCTCAGCTTATCGACTGCTTCGTCGCGGGCCTCGCGCGCGGCCTGCTGGCAGCGGATGCGGAAATCGCGTTCCGTCTCTCCCGGCTTACCGTAGAGCTTCAGCTTGGGGTTGTGTCGGATGGTCAGCTGCTGGCCGCGGTAGAGCGCCTCGGACCAGTCCTTCTCCAGTCGCCTCAGTTCGGCGATGCTGTCGGCGCCGACGGGCGGCTCCTGGACAAAGAGCGCATCCGGCTCAGGCCCGCTGGCGAGGTCGCGCTCCTGCAAGGGCAGCAGACGGGCGTCGGACCAACTCAGGGACGAGGCCGGATCGCGCGGGAGGATCAGGTGCGCCTGCTCCTCGGTTTCATCCACCCCGGCCCGCGTGTCGAGGTAGCTGACGTAGCCGAGGCCGAGGATGCCGGCGTCATACACCAGCCGCGTGGTGTCGATGGCGGGGCTGTAACCGAGTTCGGCTTCCAGGTCGTGTATAGCTGCCGACTCGCGTCGCAGCACCGGGAGGTAGGACTGGGGCAGGCCGACGGGCAGCGCGGGCGGCCGCGGCGACAGATGAGCCGGGTGAGTGGGCTCGGCCGGGGCAGCGGTAGCCACCGTGACCGCGGGAGCACCAGTGGCGGCGAGGGGAGTGGCAGCCGGCAGCGGACCGGTGAGATCTCGGATCTGCGCCCGGGTCAGCGGGCCGCGGAGGTAGCTCATGGCCCACCGAGTGTACATAACGATCGGCTCGTTTTCGTGAACGTTGTGTAGCAAGAAGACGCGACTGCCGAGGCTGGAAATGAGGCGATCAAGCTCCCCGCGGTTCATGGACTCGCCGCTCTCGGCCATGGCGCTCTCCAGGCCGTCCAGCACTCTCGCTTTGTCGCGCTCGGTCTGGAGGCGGCCGATGAACCAGGTGCCGGCGTTGCTCAGGCCCTTGTAGTCGAGGTCGACCGGGTTCTGGGTCGTCAGCACGCAGCCGAGGCCGAAGGCGCGTGCCTGCTTGAGGAGCGTGAGCATGGGTCGCTTGCTCGGGGGCTCAGCCACGGGCGGGAAGAAGCCGAAGACCTCGTCCATGTACAGGAGGGCGCGCAGGCTGGTCGTGCCGGGCTGAGTGCGCATCCAGGTGATGATCTGCTCCAGCAGGATAGTGACGAAGAACATGCGCTCGGCGTCGCTCAGGTGGGCGATGTAGAAGATGGTGTGGCGGGGCCGGCCATCGCCCGTGTAGAGCAGCGAGCCCACGTCGAGGGCGTCGCCGCTGAGCCAGGCAGCGAAGCCGGGAGAGGCCACGATGTTGTTGAGCATCATGGCGAGGCCTACCCGGTCTTTCTGCGGGAAGAAGGAGTCCACGTCCAGCACTCCCAAGCGCCGGATGGGCGGTTCCTGGACGGCTAGGATGAGCTTGCCGAGGTCAACGTCCTCTCCGGCGCGCCAGTAGTGCTCCAGCAGATTGGAGAGGAGTATGTGCTCCCGGCTGCGGAGAGGATCGGCGTCGACGCCGATAAGGCCGAGAAGGGCGGACACGGTGCCCTGGATGCGCTCACGCAGGGCTTCCTCTTCGCGGTCCCAGTCGAGGTCGGGGGCGTTGAAGCTATCGAGGATGCTCACGGGGCGGCCGGAGGTGGAGCCGGGGGTGTAGACGGTGAAGTCGGCGGCCTGCTGGAGCAGGCGCATGCGCTCGGGACCCTGGTCCCATTGGGCCAGCCCCTCGCGCCAGGAGGCGGCGGTCTGTTCGGCGTACTCCTCGATGCTTAGCCCCTTGCGGGCGGCGTCGTCCAGGTTCACCCAGGGCTGGAAGTCCTCGGGCCGGAGCTCCGGGAAGTTAAGGAGCAGGTTGGCCATGTCGCCTTTGGGGTCGATGATGATGGCGGGGACGTTGTCGAGGGCCGCCTCTTCCAGCAGGGAGATGCAGAGGCCGGTCTTGCCGCTGCCCGTCATCCCGACGCAGACGGCGTGGGTGGTCAGATCGCGGGAGTCGTAGTGGACGGGCCGGTCCAGGATCTGGCCGGCGGCGAGATCGTACTCCTTGCCCAGGTAGAAGCTACCCAGCTTTTCGATCAGCGGCATGTTCGGGACCCTCCTTGGTCGGTAGCTAGCGGGTGCGAGTGGCCGGCGCCGCGGGCCTTACTCACGCGCACGAGGCGGACGCGAGCCGACCACGGTCGCGGCTGGATAGAGGCGGCGGACGACGTCGGGGTCAGCGGCCTCTCCACTGGCCTCGCGCGGGTACACGAGGGTGACGGTGGCGGCACCGGCGGCGGGCAGCAGGTCGGGCAGGTCGAATTGAGCCAAGAAGCCCCAAGCCACGCTCCAGACGCCGCAGAGCCGGTCGTCGTAGTAGCGGGTCTCCACCAGGTTGCGGTAGCTGTAGAGCGCCGCCTCGATGGTCACCGTGTCCAGGCCGCCATCCAGAGCCGCCGCCAGGTAGCCGACAAGCCCGCCGAACCCGACCCCGTACAGCCCCAGCTTGGTGTCGTGGCAGTCATCGCGAGTGCGCAGGTAGGTCAGGCCGCGCAAGGCGTCGAAGACACGCAGGCCCAGGGTGGAGATGCCGAGCAGCATGGCGTCCGAGGCGAGCTTGTACTCGGTGCCGTAGTCTGCCTCTGGGTCGCGTGGGTTGACCTGGCGCGACGCCACCGCTCCGCGGCCGCGGACGTCGAAGACGAACAGGCGATGACCGCGGCGGAGCAGGGCCTCGAGCCGCGCCCGCTCTCGGGGGATGTCGGCGCTGCCGTGGTCGAGCAAGACCAGGTCGGTCTGCTCGACCGGGTCTGCCTGGCGCGGATGGATCATCACCCCGGTGGCAACGACGTTGGGCGCGCTGAAGAAGAAGACGTGCTCGGTGGGGTAGCCCTGTACGGGCTCGTCGAAGATGATTCGGGCGTCCACGGGCTGATCAAGCGGCTCGCGGCTGATCCCCAACACGTCGCTCAGGCGGCGGCGGATTTCGCCGGCATCGCCTGGGGCCGAAGCGGATGTCTCGCCCAGCAGGGAGCGGCTGAAGTCGAACACGGTGCGATCGTCGGGATAGTCGGCGAGGACCTGTCCGCCGGCGGTGGAGTTGAGGTCCGCCTCGGGCATGATGGCGGGCTCGCCGGTGACGAAGTCCGCTGGCCTGTCCTGAAGGTGGATGCGCATCCAGTTGACCACGCCCTGGCGCAGCGGAGCGGTGAAACCGTGGGTGTTGGGGGAGTAAGTGATGCCGACCTTGTCCTCGGCCCCGTAGAGGCGGTAGACCTCGCGGGCGCGGCGCACGGACTCGCGCGCGCCCTCGATGGGGAAGAAGTCGTAGAGGGCAGCGCCCACCATCACCGGCTTGGGAGCCATGGCGGTCAGGTACTGGTAGTAGTCGGGTCCCCAGGCCATGGCGCCGCGCACCAGCTGCTCGGCGTCCTGGGCCTGGCCCGACTTCATGTAGCTTTCCAGCGTCATGACGAAGCAGCAGGGGGCGCCGGCCGCGAACCGCTCATCGGCCATCATCAGCAGGCAGGTCTGCGTGCCGCCGCCGGAATTGCCAGTGACGCCGATGCGCTGCGGGTCCACCTCGGGCCGAGACTGGAGGTAGTCCACCCCGCGCATTCCGTCCCAGATGAAGTGACGGGCGATGCTGGCCCCCTGGACGATGTACTGCAGGCCGGCATAGGAGTGCTCGATGGTGCAGCCGCCGATGTTTCTCCGGCCGGTCTCGGGATCGAAGTACTGGAGACGCTCCCCCTGGCCGGGGGGGTCCATGGCGAGGACGATGAAGCCGTTCTCCACCAGGTCCACGCAGACGGCCTGGTAGCGGGGTTCGGCCTTGCCCGCTTCGCTGTGGCCGCAGACGAGCAGGATGGCGGGAGCCCTGCCGGTCAGGCCTTTGGGCACATACAGGTTGGCCGTGACGTGGAAGCCGGGAAGGCTCTGGTAGATCGTCTTCTCGATGGTGTAGCTGCCCCGGTCAATGACGCCGGTGCACTGCGCCTGTAGCGGTCCACGTTCGTCGGGCAGCCCGCCGATGGCGGCGAGGAAGCGTTCGCGCGTCCGGCGGCGCTCCGCCTCGAACTGGGCCACGTCGGTGATTGCGGCGCGTTCCTGCTCCTGGCGCCGAAAGTGGGCTTCGGCGCGACGGCGCAAGTCGTCGGCCATCTGGTCGGAGACATCATAGTAGCCGTTAACATGCGAGGTGAAGGTACGCATCAAGCCTCCAGGAAGTGGCGAGTGAGCAGTGGCCAATGGTCAGTGGGAGACGCGCAGGCTGTGCCGAAGCATACCGCCTGCTCTCCGCCACCCTCTGACCACCGATCACTGCCCACCGTCCACTCAGATGTAGTCCAGGTGGTGGTATGCCCAGGGAGCAAACGGCAGCGCGCGTGCGATGGCGTCCACGTCCGGCTCTGAGCCGCCCACAACAGTCACCAGTTCTTGCCGGACGGCAGCGCGCAGGTCGAGCCGCGAGAAGAGCAGGCGGGTGAGGGTGTCTTCCTTCATCTCGAGCATAACAGTCTTGGAGGTCGTGCAGGTGGCGGGATGGATGAGGGCCTCGCGCTGTGGCGTCCAGACGGACACCTCCAGCGGAGCGGCCTCGTCGTTCTCCTGCCACACCCGCGGTCCCAGCGCAGCGGGGTCGATGACATAGGCCATGGTCATCATGGAGCTCTCGGCGCGGGGCACCGCCCGGAGGCCGAGCTCCACCAAGAGTGCGGCGTAGGGCGAGTGGTCGGCGCTGTAGGCGCGCAGGTCGGTGTCCCACTCGGCGCAGACGGTCATGGCCTCCCGGAGGAGGGGGCGCGCCAACCCCGCGGAGCCGCCGCGGGTGGCCAGTTCCAGGAGGTGGGCG
>JAAYAV010000121.1 GCA_012719195.1 Anaerolineae bacterium
GCGGTGGTGAGAGGCACGACCGCTCCCAGGGGTCCTATGTCGTCAATCCCCGTCAGGACATCAGCGAAGCTGCGGAGGCCGGCGGCGATGGTGTTGGGGCCGCTCTCGGCTGCCTGCGCCCGCGCTGTTGCCACCGGAGCGAGAGTCAGCAGCAGAGACTCGACGGAGATGACGACGGCGAGGAGAAGACGAAGCACCCTTGACATCAAACCCTCCTGACCCTGGGCCTGGGGAGGGCTTCACGGAGACGCTGTCTCACGTGGAGGCTCTCTTGCCAGCCGGCGGTGAACGCGATGGGCAGTCCCGAAGGGGGATCTGCCGGGCGGCATGAGAAGAGCGAGATGGGGCGAGCCGGTACACCGGTCAGGAGACCGCACTGGACGCCAGGCGGCGCCGCGAGGCATCAGGCTCGGGCACAAGGATACTACCCTGAACGGTCAACGTCCATAGGCATTTGGTAGGGATCTCATTAGGATCGCATGGGTAACGCTGGGGGGAAGCCGGGCGGAGGCGATTGCGCCAAAGCCGAGGCTCCGATCGCGGACACCCAACCTGTGAGCCGTGGACGTACAGAAGTCGTGTGCAGCGCTCGAACGGCGAGGGACGAGGCCGCTGCTAGAGGCTAAAGAGCGTCCAGCTCCTCGAATGCGTCAGCAGCCGCGTACGCCAGGCCGATCAGGCTGGGGCCGGTATGCGCCCCCAGCACCAGAGAGACGTCACCCGCGGGCAGCCAGTCGCACTCATACTGCTCGTCGACTAGAGCTCGAAGCATGGCGCCACCTTCGGGGTTCTGGGCCTGGGCGATCTGGGCCCGCAGCCGGGTGCCGGGAGGATGCTCGCGCCCGACCAGCTTCACCAGCTTGGCGGCTGCCCCGCGGATGGCCCGCGCCTGAGCGACGTTGGCGTAGGTACCGCGGACCTTCTCTACGGCAATCACCGGCCGGATCTTCAGAGCCATCGCCAGCAGGCCCTTCATGTGGCTGATACGGCCACCGTGGATGAGGTACTTCAGTTCCTGCAGGGTGAACATGGTGTTGGTGGCTTGGCTCACTCGCGCCACTAGATCGAGCACCCGCTCCAGCGGCCAGCCGGCCTGGACGGCGCGGGCCGCTGCCTTCACCTGCCAGCCGGACGCCACCGACAGCGTCTTGGTGTCGACGCAGGTCACCTTGGCCTCGGGGACCATTTGGGCGGCAGCGGAGGCAGAGCTGAAGGTACCGCTCAGGCCCGAGCTCATGTGGATGGAGAGAATGTCAGGGTCGTCCTTCGCCAGGTTCCGGTACAACTCGGCGAAGTCGCCCGCCGAGGGTTGCGAGGTAGTGGGCAGGCTGCCGGTCTCCTCCAGCAAGCGGAAGAACTCAGACGCCTCGATGTCCAGCCCCTCGCGGTAGGTCTTGCCGGCCAGGGTGACTACCAGGGGTACCACGTGTATGCGGAGCTCCGCGAGCTCCTGAGCGCTCAGGCCAACATCCGTACCGCTGTCGGTCACAATCTGCATCGACACTTCTCCGAGCCAGGGTAGCGTTCCATGAATCCTTGCGGCCCGTCATCGCAGCATCGAGGCGCCGGACCCTGAAAGACCAAGTATTACAACACTCCCGGGGCCACTGCGGTTCGCCAGGTATCGCGATCGCCTCATTCCAGGTGGGGCAGCACCTGGCCGCCGACGTTCTCCTCCGCCTCCAGAATGAGCAGAAACCGGCTGCGGTCCCAGGTGGGGTTGCACCAAGCATGAGGAAGCGTGGCCTCAAACAAGAGTGCATCGCCCGGTCCGACGTGATAGCTGCTGTCGCCCACGGCGTAATCCACCCGCCCTTCGAGCCCAAGGACGAACTCCTGGCCCCGGTGCTGGATCTTCTCCGCCCCGCTACCGGCACCGGGCTCGAGGGTGATGACCATCGGCTCTAGCCGTTGCTTGGCCAGGCCGCTGGCCAGCGTCTCCACCAGGGCCTCTCCCGTGCGGGTCGGCATTCGCCCGGCGGCCGGGGTGTAGACCACGCTCCTGACGTCGGCCGCCCCCAGGAAGTCGACCACCCGCACTCCCAGTGCCGTGGCCAGCCGGTGCAGCGTGGAAACGGTGGGCGAGGACTGGCCGCGCTCGATGAGGCGAATCGCGTTGGGGGATACGTTGCTGCGCTCGGCCAGTAGCCGCTGCGAGAGCCCGGCCCGAGTGCGAAACTCCCGCAACCTTCGGCCGACATCCGGGGGTAGGTTGTCTGTCACGCGTCCTCCTCTGTCTCCCAGCGGGCTCATTCTACCACGGGACCCGATTCGGATCGAAGGAACGCCAACGGGCCCGCCACGCAAAACACTTGACATTGCACTAGTATTATGTCACACTTGCCCCTAGAGAAGCAGGCGGCGGGGCGCGAATGCCTCGCCAAACCGAATGGGAGGCAAGCCGATGAAAGTCGTCGTTACCGCTCAGGGCAAGGACCTCGATTCGCCCACGAGCCCGATCTTCGGGCGCTGTCCCGTCTTCGCCATCGTCGACAGCGACACGATGGCCATCGAGACGTTCGACAATGCCAGTGCTGCGGCGGGCGGAGGCGCCGGGATACAGGCCGCACAGTGGGTGGTCGACCAGGGTGCCGAAGCGGTACTGAGCCTCAACGTGGGGCCCAACGCCTTCGCCGTGCTGGTTCAGGCCGGAGTGGCGGTCTACCGCATCGAAGGCGGCACGGTCCGCGAAGTGGTGCAGGCACTCAATGAAGGCAGGCTCGAGGCACTATCGAGGCCGAACGTGGCCTCCCACAGTGGTATGTCCCGCCGCGGCGGGTTCTAGGGCGGAAGCTCGCTCAAGCAACGCACAACAGACAGGAGGAAAGCTATGTTCAGAGGAGCAGGAGGTGGCGGTGGTCGCGGGGGTGGTAGAGGTGCCGGAGGCGGCGGCCGGATGGGCGGCCCCAAGGCGGCCGGTCCCGCAGGCGAGTGCGTCTGCCCCAGCTGCGGAGAGCGGGTGCCCCATCAGGCCGGCGTACCGTGCACTGAGCGGCAGTGTCCCAAGTGCGGCACCCGCATGGTGAGGGCATAGGTCCAGCCCATGGTAATCGCTGTTGCCAGCGGGAAGGGCGGCACCGGCAAGACGCTGGTCGCCACCGGCCTCGCGGACGTGCTTAGTGAGGATGTGGGCGCCCCGGTGCTCCTGGTCGACTGTGACGTCGAGGAGCCCAACGCCCACCTCTTCCTGCGGCCGGAGATCGAACGAACCGAGGATGTGCACCACCTGGTTCCGCAGGTCGACGCCGACCTCTGTACCCTCTGTGGCCGGTGCGCCCAGGTCTGCGCCTTCAACGCCATCGCCGTGGTCCCCACCAAAGTGCTGGTGTTCGCGGAGATGTGCCATGCATGCGGCAGTTGTGCCCGCCAGTGCCCCGAGGGGGCCATCACCGAAGTGCCGTTGACGCTCGGCCGACTCGAGTTCGGTCATGCCGGGTCCATCGGCTTTGCGCACGGGCTGCTCGAAGTGGGCCAGGCGCTGGCCACCCCGGTCATTCGCGAACTGAAACGGAAGGCCCAGCCGGAGCCGGGATCAGTCGTGACCACCATCTATGATGCTCCACCAGGCAACGCCTGCTCGGTCGTCGAGACCCTTCAGGATTGTGACTACGCCCTCCTAGTAACCGAGCCCACACCCTTCGGCCTGCACGACCTACGGCTCGCCGTGGAGCTGGCCCGGGACGCACTCGGCCTACCGGTCGGTGTTGTGATCAACCGCGACGGCCTCGGTGATGCCGGCGTCGAGGACTACTGCGCCGAGGCAAGCGTGCCCGTCCTTGCGCGGATCCCCTTCGATCGTCGCATCGCCCACGCCTACTCGGAGGGCCAGCTGTGGACCCAGGCGCTTCCGGAGTACCGGCCGCTGTTGCGCTCGGTCGCCGACGCAGCCCTGCGGGCTCGGGAGGTGCGGCAATGAAAGAGTGCGTGGTCCTCAGCGGCAAAGGCGGCACGGGAAAGACGACCATCATTGCCGCCCTCGCCCACCTAGCTGCCGAGACCCGACGGTTGGTGCTGGCGGACGCCGATGTGGATGCGTCCAACCTAGAACTCCTCCTCGCGCCCGAGGAACAGGAGCGGCACGACTTCGTGGGTGGCCAGGTGGCGGAGATCGACGCCGACCTCTGCCGCAACTGCGAGCTCTGTGTCACCATCTGCCGCTTCGGCGCCATCAGCTACCGCGATGACCGCATCACGGTCGACCCCCTGCGCTGTGAGGGCTGCGCCGCCTGCTTCTACGCCTGCCCCTCCGGGGCGGTGGAAATGGTCGATCGCGTCTCGGGCCAGTGGTTCCGTTCTGAGACGTCCCTCGGGCCTCTCTTCCACGCGCGCCTCTCGCCCGGGCAGGAGAACTCCGGTAAGCTGGTCACCCAGGTCAAGATGACCGCTAAGTTGACCGCGGCCCAATCCGGTGCCGACCTGCTGCTGGTGGACGGCCCTCCGGGCATCGGGTGTCCGGCCATCGCCGCCACCACCGGGGCGCAGATGGCGCTCCTGGTCGCCGAACCGACGGTGTCCGGCGTGCACGACTTGGGGCGCGTTCTGGCTACCACCAGACACTTCCGGGTGCCCGCCTTCGTCTGCGTCAACAAGGCCGACATCAACCGGGCCAAGTGTGAGGAGATTGCCCAGCTATGCCGCGACCAGGACGTACCGCTCTTGGGAGAGATACCATTTGACCCCATGATGGTGGAGACGCTGGTCCAGCTTAGGCCGGTTACCTCCGAGCCGGAAAGCCCGGCTGCCAAGGCGATCACCGCCCTATGGCGAGAACTGGAACCACGTCTGGCGTAACGCGATCGTTAGGAACGAGGGGAGGCATTGACGTGATTGTTGTGGTTGCCGAACGGTGTGATGGCTGCGGGGTCTGCGTCGATGCCTGCCCCGCCGGGGCCATTACCGTCGTCGATGGCCTAGCGCGGGTGGACAGCACCAAGTGCCGCCTCTGTGAGGCCTGCCTGGATGTCTGCCCCCGGGACGCGCTGGTGATGACCGAGTCAGCGCTGACAGCCTCGCCACCGAGCCCCCTGGCCCTGCCCCGCGAGACCGCTGTCGAGCCGGTGGTCCGGCGATCCAGCTGGCTCGCGAAGGCGGCGCCACTGGCCGCGTCCGTGGTCGGATTCGTGGGGCGCGAGATTCTGCCCCTCGTCATCGACCGCCTAACCGCGCCTACGGCCGCCACGGGAACTAACCGCTCTCTGCCGAGCGTCAGGCAGAACCCATCGGCAAGGACGGTCGTCCAGCGGCGCCACCGGCACCGCGGCGGGCGAGCATGAGGTCCCTTGCCGGGCCGGACCAGCCGCCAAGCTCACATCCTCAGACCAAACCAGGAGTAACGAATGCGCATTGCCTTCTCCGCAGATAGTCCGGCCGGCCTTGATGCCAGGGTCCACCCCCACTTCGGGCGTTGCCCGTACTTCATCTTGGTGGACGTCGATAGCCGGGCTCCGACGGATGTCCGCAGTGTGGAGAACCCCTTCTACCGTAGCCACGAGCCGGGACAGGTGCCTCAGTTCATTCACGAACAGGGCGCCGATATCATGGTCACCGGGGGCATGGGCGGACGCGCCGTGGAGATGTTCGGCCAACTGGGCATCGAACCGGTCACGGGCGCTGACGGAACCGTGCGCCAGTCCCTCGCGGCCTACCTATCCGGTGACCTGAGCGGTGCCGGCTCCTGTGAGGACAGCCACGAACATGGTAGCGGCGCCTAGGCGATCACTACCTCCGTCGGAAACGCAGACAGGGCCGCTCGCTTGAGCGGCCCTGTCTGCGTTACGTCCGGGATCGCCCGGGCTAGCCCTGATCTTCTAGTTCGCGCAAGCGAGCCTGAATATCTTCCAGCATAGACCCGAGAGTCTCTTGCTGGGACCTCAGTGCCTGCACTTCCTGCTCGCGGCTGGGCGCTACCGGTGGCACCGCGCCCCAAGCGGGCTGCGACCCGAAGCGCGCCCAGCCGGGCACGCCGGTGGCGTAGTACCAGTTCCGCCGGCCCCAGCCGCCGCCACCGCGGCCGCCGAAGCCCATACCGAAGCCTCTACCACCCACCGGGTTGGCATACCCGGGCGTGCTGTACCCAGCGCAGTAGCCTGCCCCTCTGCCGGTCATGGGGCCCATGCCAGCCGGGCCCGTTCTGTCTCCTCTAGGCATTTCACTTCCTCCTGAAGTCTTGTTGTGTGCGAGTTACCAGCGACCGCGTCCGCGACCGCCGCCGCGTCCGCCTCGACGACCCCGACCCAGACCGAATCCAAGTCCGAGCCGGCTGCCGAAGTTGGACCAGGCGGTGGCCAGCCGGCCACCCAATCCAGCATACCCCACTGGCGCCTGTCCCGGCTGATCCGGTAGGCGAACGGAGCAGTATCCGCGTCCGCCACCGGTCATCGGTCCGGCACCGGAGGGTCCGGTTCCATCAAACCTAGGCATCCTGTGTCACCTCCCTTTCCTCAATACGCTCTGCCGCCCGAGATCGCCTCTAGCGGCTACGGTCGTACTCCTGCAGAAACCGGTGCAGTATCCGGTCGGTAGCCCGAAGCTGCTCCACCCAGTTCCCAAGCAGCCCCTCTCCTGCCGCCGTCAGTCGGTACACCCGCCGCGGCGGCCCCAGTGATCCTTGGCTCTCCATCTCGGAGATAACCATCCCTTCCGCCTCCAGGGCCGTCAGAGTACGGTAGACGGTGCTGGAGTCCACCGGGTAGTCTGCGAACCCCACGCTCGAGAGCCCATTGACGAGGTCGTACCCGTGGCTGGGGCCCCGCTGAAGCAGGAGAAGCAGGGCCGGCTGCACGAAGCCGCGTATCTGGCTCGGCCCCTCGCCGCGTCCCCCTCTCCATCTGCCTCTGCCTCTCATCCGGCTTCCCTCTCACTGGGTGTCGCTACTAGCGTTCCGCTATTTGCGTTATGCATCTAGATAATAGCACCTAGTTGAGGGCTTGTCAATACCCAATCACCACTTCATTGGGTGGATCCGCAAGGAAGAGAGAGCCGGCCGAGTGTCACCGGCCGGCTCTCCAAGGTGCAGTTGGCGTCTGGGTTACTAATAGCGGCAGCGCGCCGCCTCGTCGTAGAGCGCCAACAAGTTCGCCGTGCTCACGTCATCCTGCACCACGTTGTTGGGCGCCAGGATAAGTCCGCCCCCGGCGCCGCAAGTCTCGAACCGTAGGCGCACCTCTCGCCGAACGTCCTCCGGCGTGCCGTGCGGGAGCGTCTGCTGCGACGAGATGGTGGCGTGCAGGGTGAGCCGATCGCCATGCTCGCCCTTCACCCAGGCCGGATCCATGCACTCCGGCTGCACCGGGTCGAGGATGTCGAATCCGATCTCGGCGATGTCGCCCACAATGGCCGACACGTCGCCGTCGCTGTGGAAGAAGAAGCGCGTCGCCGGCACCTCTCGGCGCACCGCCTCGATCACTGACTGCAGCCGGGGCTTGAAGAACCGCCGCCACAACGCCGGGTTCATCATCATGCCCTGCTGAGCGGCCAC
>JAAYAV010000122.1 GCA_012719195.1 Anaerolineae bacterium
GGCGAGGGGCGCATCCTGGCCCATAGCCTGCACCCCGGCCAGGAAGAGATCGTTATCGCCGACGTCCACCGGCGCGACTAGCCAATCGCCACGCCGGTGAGATCAGGCACTCGCGTTGAGACCGTACCCCGGGTCACCGACGACCGGCCCGATCGGGCCCGAATCATAGGAGGATGACGTTGGAAAGCTCGAAGACCGCCGCCATCAAGGCCGTTGCCCGTCAGATAGTGCCCACCGAGTTCCCGCCCATCAGCAAGGAACACCCAGTCCCCGGTGAGCCCTCGCTGGGCACCTGGTACACGCCCGAGGAGGTCGAAGCTCTGCTGGAAGTCATGGCCAGCTCCATGGACTGGCGCGTCGGCTTCCATCCGCAGCCGGAAGTGGGCGAGTTTGAGAAGGAGTTCGCCGCCTTCACCGGCTCCAACTACGCCTTCGCCTGTACCTCCGGCGGCACGGCGCTGGACATGGCCATGATGGCGCTGGACCTAGAGCCCGGCGACGAAGTGATCAGCCCGGCGGCCACCTACCCCGGCACCCACACGTCGATCATCGGCCAGGGCGGCAAGCTGGTGCTCGCCGAGCTCGACCCGGTCACCTACAACCTCAGCCCCGAGGACGTGGAGCGCCGCATCACCAAGAACACCCGCGCCATCCTCGTCGTCCACGACCACGGACTGTCGGCTCCCATCGATGAGCTGGAGGAAGTGGCCAAGCGCCACCCGCACCCCAAGCACGGCCCCGCCAAGGTCATCGGCGACGCTGCCCGTGCCTGTGGCGCCGGCTACAAGGGCACCAAGGTCGGCAAGAAGGGCTGGATGACGCTCTTCAGCTTCCACACCCAAAAGTTGCTTGTTACCCTCGGCGAGGGCGGCATGGTAACCACCGATGACTCCGAGGCCTTCGACCGCATCCGCGCCCTGGGCAACTGGGGTTCGGAGAAGTACTGGGGCACCAACTACCGCATCTCCAAACTGCAGGCCGCCGTCGGTCTGGTGCAGATCAAGCACCTGGCCGAGAAGGTTGAGAAGCGACGAGCCAACGCCTGGAAGCTCCTCGATCTCTTGGCCAAGAGGGTTCCCGAGATCGTCCTGCCTACCGAGCCCGAGGGCTACTACCATGCCTGGTATCTGATGACCTGCATGGTTCCCAAGGAGTTCGCCGGCGAGAAACGCAACGCTCTGCTCAAGTGGATGCCGGAGAACACCGGCGTCGGCCTCGTGGTCGGCAACCAGCCCACCTACCGCTACCCCGGCCGCATCCTCCACCACATGGGCTTCAGCGACGCCGACTTCCCGGTGACCGCCGACATTGGCGACCGCATGTTCGCGCCGCCCATGCACGGCCTCCTCACCGATGCCGATCTGGAGCACATCGCCGACTCCCTGCGCGCCGGCATGGACTACATCGCCAAGCTGTAGGGACTGACACGTGACACGTGACAGAGAGATGAGGCGTGACACGTGACACGTGATGGAGAGAAGGGCACGAGGCCCACTCACGAGTCACGAGTCACGCTTCACCCATCACCGGAGGTACACTTGAAAGCTAGCTACATGCTCATGGGCGACCCGAAGGCCGACGACGGCAGCACCATGTACTGGCGAGACACCATCCTGCAGCTCAAGACCGCCGGCCTGCAGGGAGCCGACCTGCGCTCGTCCTACCTGGACC
>JAAYAV010000123.1 GCA_012719195.1 Anaerolineae bacterium
CTGGCCGGCGTGGACGAGGCGACGGAGAGATTGCTGCGGCTAGAGGAGCAGCGGCAAGCGGCGCGTATCATCCTGATTCCCTCGGAGAGCATCGCGCCCACAGCGGTGCGGCAGGCGTTGGGCAGCGTCTTCAACAACGTGTATGCCGAGGGCTATCCCGCCGCCCGGATGATGCAGGACGACGTCGAAATGCTGATGGACGTCGAGCATCAACTCTCCTACTACCGCCGCTACGGCGACCGTCGCTACTACAAGGGCGCCGACCTGGTCAACGTGGTGGAGTCGCTCGCGCAGCGTCGGTGCGCCGAGATCTTTGCCAACGATCTGGTTCCCTCCGACGACCTGTATGTGAACGTGCAGCCGCTCTCGGGGGCAGCGGCCAACCTGGCGGTGTACGAGGCCCTCATCTCGCCCGGCGACACCCTCATGGGCATGAACCTGTTCATCGGCGGGCACCTGACGCACGGGAGCCAGTTCAACGCCTCCGGGCGCCGCTACAAGGTGGCGAGCTACGGCATCGGCTCGGATGGCCGGCTCGACTACGATGCCATCCGCAAGCAGGCCCTGGAGGCTAGGCCGAAGATCATCGTTGCCGGGTACACCTCGTACCCGTGGGCGCCGGATTGGGCCCGCTTCCGAGAGATCGCCGACGCCTGTGGCGCCTACCTGATGGCCGACATCGCCCATCCGGCCGGCCTGGTGGTGGGTGGGGCCTACCCCAGCCCGGTGGGCTACGCCGATGTCATTACCTTCACGACCCACAAGACCATGTGCGGGCCGCGTGGCGCCGTGATCGTGACGGCCGATCGCGGGATCAGCCGCAAGATCAACTCAGCCGTGTTTCCGGGCATGCAGGGTGGGCCGCACCCGAACAAGTTCGCCGCCATGGCGGTGGCTTTCGGCATCGCCGCGAAGCCGGAGTTCGGGCGCCTGATGCACCGCATCACCGAGAACGCCCAGGCACTGGCCAGATCGCTGACCGACCGCGGCCTTAAGTTGGCCTACGGCGGCACCGACACCCACCTGATGCTCATAGACCTGCGCTCGGTGGACCGGCCGAGCAAGCTGCCCTTCCGGGGCGAGACGGCGGTGCGCATCCTTGAGCTGGCCGGCCTGGTGGCCAACAAGAACACCATCCCGGGTGACCGGGTCACGGCCCTGGGGAGCGCCGTGCGGTTGGGAACCCCCTGGGTGTCGCAGCGAGGCATGGGCCCGGCGGAGATGGATCGCATCGCCGACTGCATCGCCCGGCTGCTGGTGGCGACCCATCCCTTCTGCTATGCCGGCGTGGCCTGCGAGCTGCCGCGAGGGAAGATCGAGGCCTCGGTGCTGGAGGAGGTCCGCGCCGAGGTGGCCGACCTGACCGGCAGCGCCCCCAATGACGTGCCCGGCTCCGAGATGGTGGCGCCGGCATGCCCGGTGAGCGGGCTGGCGCCGCGGGGCAAGGAGCTGCTGTTGGTGAAGGGCCGGCGGGCACGCTCGTTCCTGCGCGAGGCCTGTACCGGGCCGGTCTCCATCCTGCCTGAAGGCGAGTGGAAGCGCACCCTGGTGCTGGACGCTGACGGCAAGGTGCTGGATGACCTGCATGTATGCTACCTGGGCCCGGACGGCCACGGCCGCGATCGCTGCCTGGTGGCCATCACGGCGGAGCGTTGCCCGCAAGTGCGCGCCTGGCTGGAAGGTCTGTCGGACGGGTACACGATCTTCGATCGCCAGGACATCCAGAGCAAGATCGAAGGGCCGGTGACGGTGGCAGGGGTGATGGCGACCGACGCCGACGCCACCACGCTGGACGCGGCGCGGACGCTGCGCGGGATGACGCTGCCGCAGCCGGTGACGGCCGGCGCGGACGCCCTGTCAGTGTATCGTGCCGGACACGAGGACCTGTTCTCGCTGACCAAGCCCTACTTCGTGGGTCAGGCAGCGTTGGAGAGTGCGCTCCCCGAGTCGGACAAGGTGGACTTCGTCTGGCAGGAGCCGGAAGAGGGGGCACCCAAGCGCACCGTGCTCTACGAGGAGCACCGGGAGTTGGGCGCCAAGCTGATTCCTTTCGCCGGCTGGGAGATGCCCGTCTGGTACACGAGCGTTAGCGACGAGCACCGGGCGGTGCGGCAGGCGGCCGGCCTGTTCGATGTGTCGCACATGGCCGCCTTCGAGGTCAGCGGACCGCATGCCACCGCCTTCCTGGATGTGGTGGGCAGCAACTACGCCGGCTGGCTGCAGCCCGGGCAGTCGCACTACTCCTACCTGCTGGACCCCGACGGCAACGTCATAGACGACGTCATGGTCTACTACGTGGAGCGCGATCACTACCTGATGGTGGTGAACGCCGCCAACGCCGATAAGGACTGGGCTTGGCTCAACGCCGTGAACGAGGGGCGGGTGATCATTGACCGCCGCAACCCCGCCGCCGAGGTCCATGGCCGCGCTATCCTGCGGGACCTGAAGGACGCGTCTGTGGGAGCGGACCGCCGCGTAGACATCGCCTTGCAGGGTCCGGCGTCGCTGGAGATCCTGCAGGCGCTCACCGAGGATCCGAAGGTGCAGCGTGCCCTGGGACGGGTGCGGCGCACGGACCTGATCCGGGCCGAACTGGCCGGGATGGACCTGATCGTGGCCCGCACCGGCTACACCGGTGAGGACATGGCCTTCGAGATCTTCGTCCACCCCGATGAGGCGGTGCGTCTGTGGAGGGCAATCCTGGAGAAGGGTGAGCCGTTCGGGGTGAAGCCGTGCGGCCTGGCCTCTCGCGACAGCACTCGCACCGAAGCAGGGCTACCGCTGTACGGGCACGAACTGGCGGGGCCACTGGAGATCCTGCCGCAGGAATCGGGCTTCTCCAACTTCCTCAAGGCGCACAAGCCCTTCTACATCGGGCGGTCGGCGGTCATGGAGCGGGCTACCACCAGCACGCGGCAGTTGGTCCGCTTCAAGGTGAATGAGACCGGGCAGCGGGCGCTGCGCGGCGGCGAGCATGGCGAGCCGGTGCTCAACGGACGTGGCGCCTACATCGGCCAGGTTACCAGCGCCGCTCTCGCTGAAGGGGTGCAGGTGGGCTTGGCTATGGTGGACAAGCGGTTCACCGCGCCCGGTACGGCCATCTACATGCTGCCGGCCTCGGGCCGGCACTCGGCGAAGGCGCCGGCCGATATGGGACTGGGCGACTCGGTGACCATGCCTATCGCTGCCACCGTGCTGAGGCGCTTCCCCGGTCGAGGCGGCGACTCCGACTAGCGACCGCTCTGACGGATCGGAAAGGGGCGCGACCCAACTCGGGTCGCGCCCCTCTTGCCGTGTTACGGGGTAGAGTCAGGCCGTATAGTGAGCGGGCAGGACCATAAGGCCGGAGGACTCCTGGGCGTAGGAGAAGGGGCCCTGGGGCACGCGTGAGGCCACCTGGATCAGGCCGCGATCCATGTACTCCCAGATCGTCTCGAAAGGCTGCTTCCCGGGGACCCACTTCTCCACCACAGCGGCGCCGTGCCCGGGCAGGATCGTGAAGGCGACCTGTCGCGGATCATCGGGATTCTGCAGACAGTGAGCGTGGCTGAAGGCGTGGGCGATGGCACGCGCCTGGGCGTCGGTGGCGCAACTGACGGGGTAATGGTGGAAGGCGGGTGGCAGCGGGGCGAACTCGACCATGCCGGGGTCGTAGGCGCTGATGCCGCGGTGTCCGTGCAGCTTGGACCGCACCACGGGCACGCGCGCCTGCAGGCCCCATTCCGGGCCAAGCTTGAGCCAGGGCAGTTCCTCGTCCATCCCGCGCATCTCCACCGACTCGGACGAAGGGGAGTGGTTGGGTCGGCCCTCAACCTGGCGAACAACCGCGCCTAGCCCATCCGGCCGCACGCCCACTATCACCGCCAGGTCCTCATGGGTGAGCGCGCCCTTGTCGACGGGGCGGGCGCTGCCGGTCACGGTGGCGATGAGCGCATGCAGGCGCGGGTCCCAGGTGGCGAAGCAGCCCTCGCTGTACTGGCTGGCGACGGCGTCATTCAGCGCGGGCAACTGCACCAGCTCTGAGATGACGAGCATGCGGGTGAAGAAGCGGCGCGTCCCCAGCTCGCGGCCGGCCCGCACCATGGCGTCCGGCGTGTCCAACCGTGCCCACTCTGCGGCCGTCACCACCGGGTCCATCACCTGATGGTTGGTGACCTCGCTGGTGCTGAGTGCGGTGACGACGCGCATCGTCAGGTCGCGGTAGAAAGCGCGGGCATCATCGGCAAGCGTTTCGGGGTGAGCGCCGGCAAGGTCGAAGGTGAAGGCACGCTCGGGCTCGTCCTCTCCCACCACCAGGATCGTCCGGATGCACTTCGCCTGCGCCTGGACGAGGCGGAGCAGGGCGAGCATGGGGCCGCCGCGGCGACCCTGCTCGAAGATGACTTCGTGCCCTTGAGGGGCTAGCCCCGGGTAGTCGCACAGGTCGCGGCGAGGCGTGGGTTCCTCGATGTAGGCGGCGAGTTGGTCGAGCAGCGGCTGGAGTTCGGCGGGCTGGGCGTGGAGGACGGTGAAAACGGTGGGCTGCCGCGGCAGGCGGTAGCGGGCGCGGGCGGTGAACATGAGGGCCCGGCGCCAGGGCAAGGGCTTCCCGAACTCGGCCGTGGTGATGATTCCCGCGGTGTCGCTGTTGGGGCGGGGCTGCACCTCCTGCCCCTGACCGGCGAGGGCAGCGGAGAGCTCATCGAGGACGCGGTGGGCAAGTGAGGTTCCGGGTCCGGGCAGCAGCGCTATGGGGCTCCGTCGGAGCCAGGGGTGTTCGATGGCGGTCAGCTGCTCGACTGACGAGGGTGACATGGCGGTCATCTTGTTCGTCCTCGGTGCGCTCCCTTCTCAGAGCCTGGTGACACCTTCGGGCACCCCGTCCTCCCAACCTTCGAGGTGCAGCACCCGCACGAACCAGTCCCCCAAGCGCGGGGAGCACGTATTGACATAATGGAAGAGGCGGGCCTGAAAGGGTAGGATCACCTCAGGCGGCCGGTTGCGGAGGGCCTTGACGATGGCGGCGGCCACGGCTTCCGGCGGTATCTTGGCCGAAACAGCGGGGACGCGCAATGAGCCGATCAGGGGCGTGTCCACCCGCGCCGGGAAGACAGTGGTGATGTGGACTCCCGTCCCGTGAAGGTCCTGCCGCATGCATTCCGCCAGGCCACTGGCGGCGGCCTTGGCGGCGACGTAGGGTCCGTCCAAAGGCAATCCCTTCTTGGCGTCCATGGACGTCACTAGGATGAGGTGTCCGTCGCGCTGGCGGAGCATGTGGGGCAGCGCGGCGAGCATGCAATAGACGGTGCCGTAGAAGTTGACGGCCAGGCTGCGCTCGAGATCCTCGACGGTCAGCGCCATGGCGTGGGCGCGCACGTAGGCTCCGGCGCAGGCGACGAGCACGTCAATGCGGCCCCAATGGTCGAAGGCGGCCTGAATGAGGCGGTCGACCTCAGCGCGGGAGGTGACATCGGTTGGCTGGACGAGCGCCTCGGCGCCGGCGGCGCGGCAGAGGGCGGCGACCTCCTCCAGGGCGGCCTCGTTGCGGGCGGCCAGGCAAAGATGGGCGCTCTTCTCGGCCAGGGCGATGGCGGTGGCGCGACCGATCCCGCTGGAAGCGCCGGTGACGATGCAGGTGCGGCCGGTGGGTGGCTGCGGGCTAGGCATGCGCGCTGGTCACCTCTCTGCGGGGGAGTGGGGTGGCGAACGGTGCCGAACGCAAGCCCCGATGTCGGGGCAGGATAGACATAAGGGGCCCGAGCGAGTCGGGCCCCCGAAAGCTGTACGGCTAGGCGAGCGAGCGGCTGCCGGCGCTGCCGACGGAGCCGTTCGCGGGCCGGGGCGAGCCTAGGGCTTCCACTGCTCCCAGACGCGTCCGACCAGGTTGGGGCCGGGAGTAAGGGTCTTCCCTCCGGGCTGCCAGCCAGACGGGGTGACCTCGCCGGTCTTGACCACGTGCTGGAAGGCGAGGACCTGACGGAGCAACTCGTCGGGATTGCGGCCGACTTCGGGCGTCAGCACTTCCATAGCGCGGATGATCCCATCCGGGTCGATGATGAAGCGGCCGCGAATGTCAACGCCGGACTCTTCATCGTAGACGCCGTAGGCAGTGCCGATCTTGCCGCCAGCATCGGAGAGCATGGGGAAGGGAACCCCGCCAGGCAGCATCTTGGACAGCTCCTGCTCCTGCCAGATCTTGTGCACGAAGCGGCTGTCGGTGCTCATAGCGAGGACTACCGTGTCGATAGCCTGGAACTTGTCGTACCGGGCGGCGACCGCCGCCAATTCGGTCGGTCAGACAAAGGTGAAGTCACCCGGGTAGAAGCAGACTACTACCCATTTCCCCTTGTAGTCCGACAGGCGGACGGGCTTGAAGCCTTCGTCACGAACCCAGGCGGTAGCTTCGAAGTCCGGTGCGGGCTTCCCAACTCTGGCCAACATGCTTGGTGCCTCCTTGGGCGCTGGGCCGGTCGATGGCGCGGCGGGTGCGGCGGCGGGGGCGATAATACCCTTCGCCGGCGTTACGCAGCCGTCCTTGAGCTCTGCCATACACCCCTCCTTGTGGGATAACGTTCGGCGCATCGTTCTCTGCGAACAACAGCGATTACACTATACTACGCCTTACCGCGCAAGTCCACCAGAATACTGGTTCGGAAGCGCGATGTCGGGCCTCTGGTGCGGACGGTTGACGGGCAGCCGGCCGCCACCTAGGCTGTGAGCAGGCCACGCCTCGAGGAGCAGAGACTTATGGCGGAGATCAGGGTACCGCACCGACAGCTAGAGGCGGCAGTCGCCGGCACCTTGCGTGCTGCCGGGGTTCCCGAGGCGGTGGCGGCACTTGAGGCCGAACTCATGGTGGACGCTGACCTGCGCGAGGTACCGTCGCATGGAGTGGCCATGTTGCCCGGGATCTTGGCGTCCATCGAGGCAGGCCGTGTGCGAGCGGACCCGAAGGTCCGCCTGCTGCGGGCCCGGGGCGCCACCTGCATCATGGACGGTGATCTGGGGCCGGGCCGCTACACGTCGGCTCAGGCAATGGATCACGCCCTGGAACGGGCGGAGAGCCAGGGCGTAGGAGTGTGCGTGGCGGCCAATATGGTGCACTGGGGCCGAGCGCACGCCTATGCGGAGCGCGCCGCCGACGCCGGCATGATCGGCCTGTGTGCCACTAACGCCATGACCAACATGCTTGGCTTCGGATCGCGAACGCCGCTACTGGGGAACAACCCGCTGGCCATCGGCGTGCCGCGGCGGGGCGAGGCTCCGCCCGTGGTGCTGGACATGGCGCTGAGCCAGGCCGCGCTGGGCAAGGTCGCCACTTACCGCCGCGAGGGGCGGGAACTGCCGCAGGGGTGGGGCCTGGACGCGGAAGGGCAGCCTACCACCGACGCTCAGGCCATTCTTGAGTCCGGGCTCGTGCTACCGGTGGGCGGCCACAAGGGCTCCGGACTCTCACTGATGATCGAGTTCCTGACTGGTGCCCTGGCCGGGGGATTACTCTCGTACGAGATCGCGGCGCAGAACCGGGGCATGGAGACGGGCAGCAGTAAGATCTTCCTGGCGCTGGATGTGGAGTCGTTCCTGCCGCGGGATGACTTCCTGGCGCGGGTGGACAACCTCCTGGAGCACTTGCGGGCGAACTACCGGGGCGAGGCCGAATTCACGTACCCGGGAGAGCGGGGCGCGCGGGCGCGGCAGCGGAACCTGGTGGAAGGCGTGCCGTTGCACTCGGAACTGCTGCAGTCGCTGGAAGGAACGGGCACTCGGCTCTAGTCCGGGCGTCGGAGGGTGGAGGAGCGGGGGAGGGCCTAGGCCCTCCCCCGCGGCGTTAGTGGGAGAGGAGTGGATCCTACTCCTTGAAGTACATCTGCGAGACGTTGAAGGCCAGGGCGTTGGAGCCCGGGATGTGGTCGGGCACGTTGCCGAGCTTGTTGTTGACTACCATGAAGCGGCTGTAGTCGGAC
>JAAYAV010000124.1 GCA_012719195.1 Anaerolineae bacterium
CCCTCCACGCGCCCGAAGGGATCCTCAGGTGTTCCCGTCAGCGGGTTGCAGAAGGGGTCTCCGCGAGACTCGCGCACCACCTGCTCGACGGAGTCCGACTCGTGCACCTCGAACGGACGCGAGGAGCGGATCTCGTTGAACAGAGAGCCTTCCAGCGTGACCAGATTGGTGACCTTGATTATGCGCTGGCTCTCCACGCTTTCGACCGAACCGAAGCGCCCCTCAACCCACTTGTGCATGCTCTCCGGAACGCGCATCTCGCCGACCACAGAGGAGACGCGGAACATGCGGCCAAACCGCTCTCGCTCCTCTGCCCCCAGGTCGCCGATGCGGACCGGCAGTTCCAGTATCGTTCCCCCATCAGCCACGTATGTGTCCTCCAACTCAGTATCTCGACTAGGTAGCGATGCAATCAGGGTGTAGCCGCAACAGGCAACAATAGCACCGCTGACGCCGTGGCGCCAAGACGCTCCCTGGCAGCACCGCGCACACCGGTGCTGCCCCGCCCTGGCCCTTACCTTTGACGGAATGAAACGGAGTCACCTAATATGGAGCACGTGGTGCCACTAACAGGAGATGTGAGGCGAGATGTCCAAGCTAGGAAGCTTTGCCTTCGTGCTCCACACTCACCTTCCTTACAGCCGCAATGCGGGACGCTGGCCTCACGGCGAGGAATGGCTGTTCGAGGCTGCCTGCGAGACCTACATCCCCCTCGTGGAGATGCTTCGCTCCCTGCCCGAGGGGCTGCCCGCTGGCCTCACCATGTCGCTCACGCCCGTTCTTCTGGAGCAGTTGGCCTCTCCCGAGGTCATTGCCGGCACCCTCGACTACATAGACGACCGGACGCGTCGTGCCGGGCGAGACGCCAGCCGTTTCGAGTCCCTTGGCGACCCGGAGGGAGCGGCTCTGGCCCGCTTCTACCAGGACTGGTATGACGGCCGAGGCCGCTTCCTGCGGGATGTTGCCCAGGGCGACCTGGTGGGAGCGTTGCGGGACCTCGAGTCGCGGGGCCTCATTGAGTCCATCTCCTCCGGGGCGACTCACGGCTACCTACCCCTGCTCTCTCGCGACTCCTCCATCTACGCCCAGGTTCGCGCCGGCGTTGAGACCCACCGGCGTCACATGCGCACCTCCCCGGATGGATTCTGGCTGCCTGAGTGCGCCTATCGTGGCGCCGACACCTCCGCCGACCCACGCCGGCCGGGTCTCGAGGAGTTCCTCGAGGCTGCCGGTGTCTCCTTCTTCTTCGTAGAATCGCACGCGGTGGAAGGAGGCTCGCCCGCCATCGACCGGCGCAGCCTGCCCGAGTTCTACCTCGTGCATGGCCAAGGTGCGCCTGGCGCTCCCGCGCCAGTGTCCCCCACCGGACACACAACTGCCCGCCCCTACTACGTCGCCGACAGCAACGTCGTAGCCATCGCGCGCAACCGCCGGCTCAGCATGCAGGTGTGGTCTGCGGACCTCGGCTACCCCGGTGACGCCACTTACCGCGAGTTCCACAAGAAGGACTCGGTCTCCGGCATGCAGTACTGGGCTATCAGCGGGCCGGGGATCGACCTGGGCGACAAACGGCGTTATCAGCCCGGTACCGCGCGCGAGCGCGTCGAGTCGCACGCGCGGCACTTTGCCGGCGAAGTCGTAGCCGAACTGTCACGACAGTCGGAGGTCTATGGCGAGCGAGCCTTTGTCACCGCCGTGTTCGACACTGAGCTCTTCGGGCACTGGTGGTTTGAGGGAGTTGACTGGCTCGCTGCCGTGCTTCGCCTGCTGGGTGAAGACGAGCGGGTGGATGTGATTCCCGTGCGCGAAGCGCTCCGGCGGCATCCGCCCGAGAGCGCGATTGAGCTGCCGACCTCGTCTTGGGGCACGGGTGGTGACGACCGGACGTGGAACAACGGCCTCACACAGGAGATGTGGCAGACACTGCATCAGTGTGAGGTGATGGCCGAGCGTGTTGCGGCCCGGGTGCCCATGTCCCGGCGGCCCTTCGTGCTGCAAGCGCTGCGTGAGCTGCTCCTCGCCCAGTCGAGCGACTGGCCTTTCCTCATGACCACCGGCCAAGCTGCCAGCTACGGTCGCCGACGCTTCGAGACTCATGTGGAGCGGTTCCGTCTTCTGGCCCGCCTCGCCCAGGCAGAGGCGATCCAGGCCGCCGAGTGGGAGTACCTGCGGGACGTTCAGTCCCGCGATGAGCTGTTTGCCGCTCTTGACCCGGAGTGGTTCTGCGAGCGCCAGGGTTCCGCTCGGTAACGATGAGCCCATATCGGTTGGAGGACGGAGTTTATGTTGACTGGTGAGGGACTCGACGTCATCGTCCACTCGACCCACGAGGCCGGCTACAAAGTCGGTGGGATCGGGGCAGTGCTTGATGGCCTGCTGTCGGCACGTGCCTATCTCAAGAACGTACGCCGCACGGTCCTCATGGGCACCTTCGACCTGCGCGACACTGCCGGCATGGATCGCCTCCGGGCCCCGCGGAACCGCTTCGAGGTGCTGTACTCCTCGGTGGATGGGGTGCGGCAGTATGAGCGGGCCGACCAGCTGGCCGCCATCGAGGAGGCGTTCGGGGTCCGGATCATGTACGGGCGGCGGGCCTTCGGCCCCTCTGCGCAGGAGGTGGTGCTGATCGACCCGACCGACGCCGATTCGGGCAGGATCGCGGACCTCAAGTACCGTTTGTGGGAGCGGTTCGGGCTCCGGTCGGACCAATTCGATGCCAACTACGAGTACGACCTTTACGTGCGCGCTGCCCTCCCCCAGTTCGAGGCGCTCAAGATCGTCCTCGGTGCCGACATGGAC
>JAAYAV010000125.1 GCA_012719195.1 Anaerolineae bacterium
CGAGTCAGTCCCGCTGATCTCGAACACCGTCTCTGCTTCTGCCGCTGGCGCAGCCGCCGGTGCCACCGGGGTGATGGCGGCGCAGCCGGCGACCGAGAGAAGCAGTACTAGCACAAGAGCCGTCAGGGCGAATCGTCTCATGGTAACCTCCAACACGGAGTATCATGCAATGGCGCCTCTACGCTGGCGCGAGGGTGAGTATAAGGTAGCGCTTAGGGGAGGGTCAAAGGAGGGCGGTGGCCATCACGTCCCATCGTTCAGGCGCGCGACCACCTCGAGCTAGGGCTCCAGCCGGAGATGAGCCAGCTCCAGCCGGACCGGCTCCCCGGCGGCCAGGCTGCCGAAGCGCACCCGGCCGTCGGGCGGAAAGGCGGCGTACTGGTTGTCCACCCACAGCACCAGGCCCAGCGGGCCTCGCGGCGAGACATCCGTCTCGAATACGGTCTCACCATCCACGCCAAAGGCGACCCGCTCCGGCTCCCACTCCAGGTCGTAGCCGTGCCAGCCGGTCGGGTCGAGGTCCAGACGCTGGGCGTCCTCGGCGACGAACCGGCGCGCGAGGCGACGCAGCAACCTCGCCGCCGGGCGCACGAGCAGGGCGGGAGCCAGCGGCGCCGCCAGTAGCAGCAGGGGCAGGGGCACCGGCAGAGAGCGGAAGGTGGCGGCCAGCAGTCCCTGGGCGGGCTGATCGTCGCGGAAGGCCAGGTGATTGGGGGGCGAGGCGTAGAAGAACCAGGCCGCCTGCGGCAGCGACGGCCACCGCCGCCCCGACCCGCGCACGGTCAGGGTGGAGCCGAAGGGGTCGTTCCAGAAGCCGAAGCCCCAGGTCCCGGGGGCGGCCGGGTCTGAGACCTGCGCCCGCACCTGCAGGCGGGTGGGGGGATGGTGGGGGAAGTCGGCCCGTGATGGCCGGTGGGCATAGTCGTCCAGCTGCGCCAGCCGGTAGCTGGTGGCCGGACCAGCGGGCACCGACAGCTCCCAGCGCCGCTCGGTCGGCGAAAGGACCCGACCGCCGCCGGACGCGTAGGCGTGCAGCTCACTCGGCATGTTGCTTCTCCAGCACCAGCACCGGTACCTGCACTGGGCCGTCGCGGTGGGGCTGCACGGTCAGTACCAGCCCGGCGTCTCGCGCGCGTTCTCTCAGGAACTCCTGCGCCCTGACCGTGCTTCCCGCCGGGGCGAACCAGGGCAGCAGAGCCAGCCAGCGGTTGTCCGTCTCCACCAGCAGCCCGGCGATCACCAGGCGCGGCCCTGATCCCGCCGCCGGTGGTGCCAATACTC
This sequence comes from Anaerolineae bacterium, assembly GCA_012719195.1. Lineage (GTDB taxonomy): Bacteria > Chloroflexota > Anaerolineae > DRVO01 > DRVO01 > Ch71. The sequence goes on from JAAYAV010000125.1 coordinate 1,282, forward strand.
GCGCCGCCTCCGCCAGCACCTCCGGCCTCGCGATGTAGTCGCTGGGGAAGGTGGCGACGACGGTGTCGAAGGCGCCGGTGGCGAAGGGCAGTGCGCGGGCGTCCGCCGCCAGAAGCGAGGCGGCCGAACCAGCGCGCCGCAGCCGCCGGTGTGCCACCCGACGCATCTCCGGCGACGGCTCCACGCCCACCGTTCGCCACCCGCGCCGGGCCGTCTCCGTCAACAAGGCCCCAGTGCCGCAGCCCAACTCGAGGACGCGCTCTCCCCAGACGTGGTCCAGGGCCAAGGAGCGCCAGCGGTGCCAGCGGCCCAGGCTCACCAGCCAACTGACGGCGTCGTAGGCCCAGGCGAACTCGTGGTAGAGGCGCTCGGTGGCCCAGAGGTAGAGCCGCGCCCACCACGGCAGCGCCGGCTTACTCGGGCACACCCCGCTAGCGACCCGCGGACACGCCGGTCAAGGCCGGACTCCGGCGTTCGGCCCCGGCAGACCGGTGGTGCCGACGCCCGCCGACCACTCCCGCACCCAGCGCTCCTCGATGTCCGACCGCCACTCCTCGGCCCGCCCCTGCATCTC
>JAAYAV010000126.1 GCA_012719195.1 Anaerolineae bacterium
CCGCCGCGAGGAGAGCGTGGCCCGCTTCACGCTGCCCATGCGAGACGCCAGAGACAGCCCGGGCAAGCAGCCCCATGGTACTCCAGCCGCCCCACACGACCTCTACTACCCAAGCGGCGATGTGCGCATACCTTGCGGGCGCAGCGGCGAGAACGGCCTCGCCACGCTCTGCCCGTTGGCTATACTGGGGGCAGTAGAGAACACGAACGTCTCTGCCGCTCGGCAGGCGAGGGGGGCGATGTGTCCGACGAAATGAGAGTGGGTCTGATCGGGGCCGGCCGGATTGGGCGCGTGCATGCGCAGACGCTGACCCGCTCCCTGCCGGGGGTGACGCTGTTGGGTGTGGCGGACGTGAGGGAGCCGGCCGCCAAGAGTCTCGCCGAGGAGCTCGGCGTTCCCTGGTGGGGCGCGGACTACCGGCGACTGCTGGATGATCCTCGCATCGGTGCCGTGCTCATCTGTAGCAGCACGGACACCCATGCCGGGCTGATCGTAGAGGCGGCGGAGGCCGGAAAGCATATCTTCTGCGAGAAGCCCATCGCGCTCGACTTGGCGCAGACGGATCGGGCCATCGCCGCTGCTGGGGCGGCGGGTGTGAAGCTGCAGATCGGCTTCAACCGCAGGTTCGATGCGGGCTTCCGTCGCGTTCACGAGCTGGTCTTCGCGGGAGCGGTCGGTGCCGTGCACCTGCTCCACATCATCAGCCGCGATCCTGAGCCGCCGCCCCTGGAATACGTGCGGGTGTCGGGCGGCATCTTCCTGGATATGACCATCCACGACTTCGATATGGCTCGCTTCCTGGTCGGCAGCGAGATCGAGGAAGTCATGGCCGTCGGGGCGGTGCTGGTGAATCCCGGCATTGGGGAGGCGAACGATGTGGATACGGCCCTGGTGACCCTTCGCTTCGCTAACGGTGCCCTCGGGGTGATCGACAACAGCCGCCGGGCCGTCTACGGCTACGATCAGAGGGTGGAAGTGTTCGGCAGCCGCGGCTCGGCTCAGGCAGACAACAGCACCGCCACCAGCGCCGCCCTGCTGGACGCCGGCGGCAGGCACACCGACAAGCCCCTCTACTTCTTCCTGGAGCGCTACGCGGCCGCGTACACGGCCGAACTGCAGGCCTTCTGCCAGGCGCTGAAGAACGACTGCGAACCGCTGGTTGCAGGCTGCGATGGGCGGGCGGCGCTTCTGGCCGGATTGGCGGCCACACGGTCGCTGAAGGAGGGCCGGCCCGTTCGCCTCGCGGAGGTGGATGGGGAGTGGCGGCGAAGTCACAGCGGCACAGGGAACGGAGCCAGGGCGTAGGCAGAGGGTGACCAAGCCAGCCACCCTCTCACACTGTCCTTCGGTTCTCGCTGTTCTCAGTGGTCCTGCGGCTAGCCAACTCCCCTCAGGTGCTGGATGGCGCGTTCGGCAGCGGTCGCGGCGTCGGGGTAGGGGAGGAACTCGCCCGAGACGAAGCCTCGGTAGCCGGTGTCTAGCAGCGTCGCCAGGATGGACGCGAAGTCAAGGTGCCCGGCCCCTGGATGTCGGCGGTTGCTGTCGGCGACATGGAAGTGGAAGATGCGCCTGCCGGCAGCGGCGATGCTCGCCTCGATGCTAGGCTCCTCGATGTTCATGTGGAAGGTGTCCAGCAGCAGCCCCACGTTGGCGGCGCCCACCTCGTCCAGGAGAGCACGCCCCTCCTCCACCGTGTTGACCAGTCCGGTTTCGTAGCGGTTGATGGGCTCGACGGCAAGGCTGACGCCGCGGGAGTCGGCTGCCCGCGCGCTTTCGCGTAACGCCTCTACCATCCACGCGTGGGCCTGAGCCGGTTCCACGCCGGAAGAGACCGTGCCGCGGATGAGACCAATGATGATCAGGGAGCCCAGGCGTGCGCCAAGCTGGATCTGGGCCCCCACGCGAGCCATGGCGGCGCGCCGCACGTCCTCGTCGGGGTCGGCGAAGGAGAGGCCTTCCTCCGCCCAGGCCTGTCCGGTACCGATTGCTGGCGCGGAGAGGCCGGCGGCTTCCAGAAGGTCGGAGAGCGCCTCGGCGTCGACGAGGGCGGGATCGCGGATGGCGAGCTCGGCACCGTCGTAGCCCATGGCGGCCACCCGGGCAAGGTTGGCCTGCAGATCGCCCTTGAAGGTGGCCGCCTGGAAGCGAGCCGGCTGGGCGGAGACCACTACCGCCAGGGGAGAACGGCCCAGTGAGCGTGAGCGCTCACGCCCAGGTGGGGTCATGCGCGGCGCATCCCGATGGCCGGCAGGCTGTATACCGACTTCCAGCCCTCGCTAAGAGGCTCGCGCAGATAGGGCTCCATCTCCTCGGCGGTGCGCAATGTCACCTCTTCCACCGGCGGGACCGTGCCCGGAGGGAAGGCGGCCAGGACGTCATCGATGAAGAGGGTCAGGTAGCGGAGGATGGCTGCCAACGGGCGCTTGGCCTTGTGCGCCGCTCCGTCGGCAGCCCGGCCGACCACTCCCTCAGGAGTAGCCTTGATCTCGATGGCAAAGTGGCCTTCGCCCTGCGACCAGTTGCTCGGCCGAGCAAAGGGGTCCACCGACTTGTCGAAGTGGCCGTCCGGCAGGTAGGCCTTTCCCTCGGTGTTCACCGCGTAGTCCATGTCCACCATGTCGGAGAACAGGTAGAGGCCGAGCGATGTCTCGGACTCATCAGCGTGGACGAAGTCCGTGCCCCACTGGCCACCCCGGTCGGTGGTGCGGAAGAACTCACGGACGGCACGGTGCCAGTCGATCACGCGGAACACCCCCGGCAGCTGGTAGCGCTTCTGGAACTCCTGCAGGGCGGCTTCGAGCATCCAGAGGTGGCCGTGGTTGTTGATGATGATCTGCTTCCGGAAGCCGTCGTTCCAGAGACCCAGCATCACGTCGATCAGCGTCTCGCGGACCACCTCCTCGCGCAGGATCACGGTGCCGGGCATGCCGAGATGGTGGTAGGGGTGCCCACCGTAGTTCAGCGGCGGCAAGGCCAGGGCCACGGGGCGACCCTCCCGTTTCGTATATCGCCGCACGCCCTCTGCGATCATGCTGACGAACAAGGTGTCAGTGGCGCTGGGGAGATGGCGACCGTGATTCTCGGTGCAGCCCACCGGGATGATGACGACGTCATTGAGCCGCCGCTCGGCTTCCAGCTGGTGGCGAACCGTGGTCTGGATGTAGGACCCGGGCTTGGCCCATTCGGCCCCAGGTGCGGGGAAGCCATACTCGGCCAGGATGGCGTCTATCTCCGCGTCGCTCGCTTCCCAGACCTCCTTCTTGAGGCGTCCGACGGCGTTGTCTTCGAAGAACAGGTCGGGTTGACTGCTCGCTAGCCACTTGGGCATCACTCACCTCCTCTGGTTGACGACCGAGGCGCGGCGCAGCAGCCGGTCTCGGCGTGAACTGAAGCCTGCGCCGCTGCATCGCGCCCTTGGGTCCGGGCAGGACAATCCTGCTTCATGTCGCAGTGTCTCCGTCGTTCCGTGCGCTTCTCTATGTCGTTAGGAGGATCTTGCCGCCAGTCCGTTTGCTCGCCTGTTCGATGGCCCTGACGCCGTCGGCGAGCGGGAATCGCCCGGTGATGATGGGATAGAGATCCAGCCGCCCAGAGGCAGTAAGCCGGATCACATTGGGGAAGTTGCCGTATCCCGAGTGCCCCTGGGCCCCGTACACCTTGGCCTTGCGGACCTGGAGGCGTTCCAGGTACATGGGGACGCGGATCGCGGCACGACCGATCTGCACCACCTTCGCGCCGATGGCGAGGGCAGCCTCCATTTCGGGAACGGTGTGCTGCGGGGCGCCGGCTGCTTCCACGAAGAAGTCGAAGCCGTCGCCCGCCGACGCTTCGAGCAGGACCTCGGATGCCTGCAGCTGGGTAGGATCATGGGCGGAGTCGGCGCCGACCTTCAGAGCCAGATCACGACGGGGCGCGGATGTCTCGAAGGCGATCACCTTGCCGGCGCCGGCGGCGCGGGCGAGGCCGATGGCCGCGAGGCCGATGGGGCCGGCACCGAACACAGCCACGTACTGACCGGGCCGAAAGCCCCCGGCGGCCTCGAACATGCCGTTGTAGGCCACCGAGGCCGGCTCGGTGAGCGCGCCGATCTCCAGAGTGCGCTGCTCGTCCCCGAGGCGCTCGCCGATGGCGTTGATCTTCCAGCAGTACTTGGCGCCGATGGCAATGTACTCGGCGGCGGCCCCGTCCACCGTAAAGCCGATCTCCTCCAGGTTCACGCACTGATTGGGATAGCCGTTGCGGCAGGGGCCACAGTGGCCGCACCAGATCATCTCCTCGGCGGTAACCAGGTCGCCGACGGCCAGGTCGGTTACGTCGGCTCCCTTCTGCACCACCACGCCGGAGAACTCATGACCGACGGTGCTGGGGAACCTCGTCAGTCCGGGGTAGAGCATGTAGCCGTCCCGGTCGGTTTCGTAGAAGTGCACGTCCGATCCACAGATGCCGCAGGCTTTCACCTGGACAAGAACCTGATGCGGAGCCGGTACTGGTGTCCCGGCCTCTTCCACCTGCAGCCGGGGTCTTCGCCAGACGCTGCTGCCAGTGACGGCCTTGCCGGAGTCTCGTTCCCAGTCGCTGACCTGGTAGTCAGGCCGCGGATCCCAGTCTGCGCGAAGCACTAGCGCCTTCATCCTCTACCTCCCAACCCTCCGAGATGCTGGTTCGGACAAGCGAGTGGCACGCTCGGCGACTCACTGACCGATGGGTGCCGCAGTGGATTCGCGTATCACCAGTACCGGGGCGATGACTGCGTCGCCGGCAGCCTCGCCCCGCAGAAGTGCCAAGAGCATGTCGGCCGCCCGCTGGCCCATCTCTCGGCGAGGTTGGCGCACCGTCGTCAGGGCGGGTGTGACGAGGGACGCCTCCCGGACGTCGTCGACGCCGACGAGCGACAAGTCTTTGGGAACGCGGAGCCCGTAATGGCGGGCTGCTTCGAGGGCGCCGATGGCGGTGATGTCGTTGTAGCAGAAGACGGCCGTGGGCGGTGGAGAGAGGCTCAGTAGCTCAGTCAGGCCCGTGGCGCCCCGGCTCCGGTCGCCCTCGGCGCCGCGCCCTTCGAGTATGAGCTCGGGCTGGGGGTGCAGCCGGCGGTCAAGATGCGCCTGGCGATAGCCCTCTAGGCGCCGTGCGTGTGACCGGGGGCGGTCGGGGCAACCGATGTAGGCTACACGCCGGTGCCCGAGCTGCAGCAGGTGGGCCACCGCGACCCGCGCGCCCAGAACGTCATCGACCTCGAGGGAGTGGGTGCCGGCGGTCTCGGCCTGGTTGTTGAGGAGCACGAGCGGAACCTGCAGTCGAGCGAGATCCTGGTCATGCAGGGCGCCGACGCGCGAGGCCGCGACGATGATGCCGTCGACGCGATGCTCGCTCAGTAGTCGGACTACGGCCAGTTCCCTCTCTGGTTCGGAGCGGGAGAGTGCGAGGATAAGGGCGTAGTCCTGCTCGGCAAGGGTGGCCTCTATCCCATCCACCACATCGGACACGAAGGGATCGGCGATGCTGGTGACGACGACGCCGATGGTGTGGGTGCGGCGCGTGACGAGGCTGCGAGCGGCGGCGCTGGGTGAGTAGCCCAGCTCATGCGCCAGGGCAAGTACGCGTTCGGCGGTCTCGAGGCTGATGCGCGGGTCACCCCGGAGGGCGCGGGACACGGTGGGGTGAGAGACCCCGGCCGCTTGGGCTATGTCTTTGATGGAAACGCGCGCCAACATCGCCCTCCGTGCACACGTGTGCATGACCTGATGGTAGTGGAGGAAGTCAGCGAAGTCAAGGCCGGAGCGGGGTGGTGCGGGCGACTACCTCCGGCGTGGGACAGGTGGACCGCGCGTTGCCGCGCAGTGACTGCTGGCCTATACTTAAGCGGCCGGGGTGTGGCGCAGTTGGTTAGCGCGCAGCGTTTGGGACGCTGAAGTCGGAGGTTCGAGTCCTCTCACCCCGACCAGAACCAGGAGTGCGTTCCGGCGCGCTCCTGGTTCTTTGCCCGGCCCCGGCTAGTTCCAGCGTCTCAGTGTCTGTGCGTTCAGGGCCACGATGATGGTGGACAGAGACATCAGTAGCGCTCCCACGGCGGGCGACAGCAGGATCCCCCAGGGATAGAGCAGGCCGGCAGCCAGGGGCAGGGCGATGATATTGTAGCCTGCCGCCCAGGCGAGGTTCTGCACCATCTTGCGATAGGCAGCGCGGCTCAGATCCATTACGCGCACCACATCGCCGGGATCGCTGCGCACGAGGATGATTCCGGCCGACTCGGCGGCCACGTCGGTACCACTGCCGATGGCGATGCCGACGTCGGCGCGGGCCAAGGCGGGAGCGTCGTTCACGCCGTCGCCGACCATGGCCACGACTCGGCCGCTCTCCTGCAGGCGCCGGATCTCACGCTCTTTGTTCTCGGGCAACACCTCGGCGAGCACCTCGTCGATGCCCAGGGCCTGAGCAACGTCGGCAGCCACCTCCGCCTTGTCGCCGGTCAGCATCGCCACCTGCATTCCCAGCTTCTGCAGACGTTGTACTGCCTCCAGGCTCTCGGGCCGGAGCGCGTCGGCCAGAGCGAACCCGGCATGAACGGTCTCGTCGTCAGCTAGGTAGGCGACGGTCCAGCCGCTCCGGTCGGCTTCGGTCTCGAGTTTCTCCACGGCCTGTGGTTTCTCTAGGCCCAGCTCAGCCAGTAGGGCATGGCCGCCCACGTAGAGCCGGCGACCGCTCACGTGCGCCCGCGCACCCCGGCCGGGCAGGGCGGCGAACTCGGTTGCTGCCGGAACC